>JAXIOX010000016.1:0-6240 GCA_045403275.1 Burkholderiales bacterium
CGCACCTCTATCCGAACGAGAACCGCTTCTTCGAGGAAATTGAGGAAAACCGCCGCAAGGGCAACGCCTGGATACCCACGCGCATCATCGAGGATCTCAAGCCCAAGGCGCGTGCCGCAGGACTTTGGAACCTGTGGCGTCCCAAGGACCATGGCGGCACACTCACCAACCTGGAGTACGCGCCGATGTGCGAGATCATGGGCCGGCTGGCGTGGGCGCCCGAGGTGTTCAATTGTTCGGCGCCCGATACCGGCAACATGGAAGTGCTGCTGCGTTACGGCACGCCGGAACAGCAGAAACAGTGGCTCACGCCGTTGCTGGAAGGACAGATTCGTTCCGCCTTTCTGATGACCGAGCCGGAGGTCGCCTCATCGGACGCGACCAACATCCAGTGCCGCATCGAGCGCCAGGGCAACGAATACGTGATCAACGGGCGCAAGTGGTGGTCGTCGGGCGCGGGCGATCCGCGCTGCAAGATCTACATCCTGATGGGGAAAACCGATCCGGACAACGCCGATCGTCACAAGCAGCAATCGATGATCCTGGTGCCGGCCGACGCCAAGGGGGTGAAAGTGGTGCGTGCGCTCAGCGTGTTCGGTTACGACGATGCGCCGCACGGCCACATGGATGTGACCCTTGAGAACGTGCGCATCCCGGCGGCGAACCTGCTGCTGGGCGAGGGCCGCGGCTTCGAAATCGCGCAGGGACGGCTCGGGCCGGGACGCATCCACCACTGCATGCGCATCATCGGCCAAGCCGAGCGCGCGCTCGAGTTCATGTGCAAGCGGCTGAAGTTGCGGGTTGCATTCGGCAAGCCGGTGGCCGAACAAAGCGTCTGGCACGAACGCATCGCCGAATCGCGAATCATGATCGAGCAGGCGCGCCTGCTGACCCTCAAGGCGGCATTCATGATGGATACGGTAGGCAACAAGGAGGCAAAGGCAGAAATCGCCATGATCAAGGTGATCGCGCCGAACATGGCGCAGCAGGTCATCGACTGGGCGATCCAGGCGCATGGCGGTGGTGGCGTGTGCCAGGAATTCCCGCTGTCCTGGATGTACGCGTGGAACCGCACGCTGCGGCTTGCGGACGGACCGGACGAAGTGCACCGCAGCCAGGTTGGGCGCCTTGAACTGAGGAAGTACGCTTAGCGATCCGTGAAGTGGCACCTTATGAGGCGCACGAGACGAGTCCGATGACTGAAATCCGGCTGCTTCGTCGTCACGCTCACAATGCCGTTATTGCAACGCAACATCACAGCTCTGTCGCGACCTCAACAACTGTTCCGAATAGGCTGAATTCTTGCAACAAAGCTCGTTGCCTTCAAAGCGGCGCGGGGAGCGGCTTTGAAGTCTGTTGGCGAATTACGCAGCAAGGTTTTTCCGACACGCGAACAATGTGCCGTAAAGAGTTGAAAGGCAGTTTTTATTCGTGTATTTTGCCCGGGTAAGCAGAGTTGTTACGTCTTTAAGTTTCATTCCTCACCAATGCTTAAAGGGGGAGTTTAGCAATGAAGATCTCGTTCAATATTAATGGAAAACAATCGAGCGTAGACGTCCCGCCAGATACCCCTCTGCTGTGGGTGCTCCGCGACACCTTGGGCCTCACCGGCACCAAGTTTGGCTGCGGCAAGGCGCTCTGCGGAGCCTGTACCGTGCATCTGAACGGAATGGCAGTTCGCTCCTGTCAAACCCCGATCGGTTCCGTATCCGGCCAGAAGGTCACCACCATCGAAGGCCTGGGCGGGAACCACAAGGTTCAGAAGGCATGGATTGCGCTGGATGTCCCGCAGTGCGGCTATTGCCAGCCTGGCCAGATGATGTCGGCGGCCGCGCTGCTCGCGGCCAACAAAAAACCCACCGATGATGATATCGATGCCTTCATGTCCGGCAACATTTGCCGCTGTGGCACGTATCCGCGGATTCGCGCAGCGATCAAAGAAGCTGCGAAGATGGCCTAAGGAGGTGAAACATGAAAAACATGATCAAAAACGAAACGCGTCGTGACTTCCTGAAGGTCAGCGGTACCGTCGCCGGTGGACTGGCGCTCGGTTTCTACCTGCCTCAAGGCCCCCGCGTCGCCCGTGCGGATGCAGGCGGCGGTTACGCCAGTCCGAACGCCTGGATACGCATAGGTGCGGACAACACCATCACCGTCATGTGTGCCCGTTCCGAAATGGGACAGGACGTTTATACGTCGATGACGATGCTGGTTGCCGAGGAGCTCGAGGTCGATATCAACAAAGTCAAGGTTGAGTTTGCTCCGCCTGCCGAGGTGTACATCAATGCACTGCTGGGAGGTCAGCTCACCGGTGGTTCGACCGCGGTGCGTGACGCCTGGGAGAAGCTGCGTAAGGCGGGAGCTTCAGCCCGCATGATGCTGGTCGCTGCGGCGGCAGAGCAGTGGGGCGCCGATCCGTCCCAGTGCAAGGCCATGAGTGGTTCCATAACCGGCCCCGGCGGCAAGCGCGTCAACTACGGCCAGGTTGCAGCCAAGGCGGCGACGATGGAAGTGCCGAAGGACGTCCCGCTCAAGCCGGCAAGCCAGTTCAAGGTGGTCGGCAACGTGAAGCAAAAACGCCTCGATACGGTTGCCAAGGTGAACGGTACCGCGCAATTCGGTATCGACACCCGCGTGCCCGGCATGCTCTACGCCGCGGTCGCGATGGCGCCGATGATCGGCGGCAAGGCCGCCGGCTACGACGATACGCGCGCCAAGGCGGTGCCCGGGGTCAAGGCGGTGGTGCAATACAGCCGCGGTGTCGCGGTCGTGGCGGACTCGTACTGGCAGGCCAAGAAGGGCAAGGATCTGCTGTTGATCCAGTGGGATGCCGGTCCGAACGCCGACAACGACCAGAAGAAAATCTGGGAAGGCATCCGTCAGGCGTCGCAGCAGCCCGGTGCGGTGTTCCGTGAGCAGGGCGATGTGGCCGCGGGCATGGGCCAGGCGGTGAAGACCGTCGAGTCCACTTACCAGCTGCCGTTTCTGTCGCATTCGCCCATGGAGCCGCAGAACACCACGGCTGACGTGCGCGCCGACAAGGCGGTGATCATCACGCCGACCCAGTTCCAGCAACTTATACCGCACGTTGTCGCGGGCGCGACGGGTCTGAAGCCCGAGCAGGTCGAAGTGGTTACGACCTTCCTGGGCGGCGGTTTCGGTCGCCGCGTGGAAGTCGACTATGCCATCGACGCAGCGGAAATCTCCAAGGCGGTCGGTGCGCCGGTGAAGATGGTGTGGAGCCGCGAAGACGACATGACGCACGATTCCTACCGCCCGGCGGGCCTGTATACGCTCACGGCCGGCCTGGATTCGAACGGCAAGCCGGTAGCCATGCGCTTCCATTCGACCAGCCCGTCGATTTCGGCACGTCTGTTCCCGAGCATCGTGAAGGATGGCATCGACCCGTTCGCGGTTGAGGGTATAGACAACTACCCGTACACCACGCCCAACCTGAAGTTCACCTACCAGATGCACGACACTGGCGTGACTCCGGGGTACTGGCGCGCGGTGTCGCACAACCTGAACGCGGTGGCCCTCGAGTGCTTCGTCGACGAGATGGCGCAAGCTGCAGGCAAGGATCCGATCCAGTACCGCATCGACATGCTCGACATGGGCTCGACCAAGCATCAGTGGTCCGGTCTGTCCGCAGGCGTGCCGGTCGGTGCCCGGATGAAGCGCGTCCTGGAAGAAATTCGCGCCAAATCCGGCTGGGGCAAGAAGCTCGGCGCCGGCAGGGGCATGGGGGTCGCGGTGATGGAAGGCTATAACACTGTGATCGCGATGGTCGCGGAAGTGACCGTGTCTTCAGCCTACGACGTGACCGTGGACAAGGTCACCTCGGTGGTCGATGCCGGCACCCTGATTCACCCGGATCAGGCGCTGGCCCAGATGCAGTCGACGATCAACTTCGGTCAGTCGGCATGTATGTGGGGCGAAATCACCATCAAGAACGGTGGTGTCGAGCAGACCAACTTCGACATGTACCGCGTTGCGCGCATCAACGAAAATCCGAAGGTCATGGATATTCACTTCATCAAGAGCGACAGCGTACCCGGTGGTCTGGGCGAACCCGGAACCGCGGTGGTGCAGCCGGCCATTGGCAATGCGATCTTTGCCGCTTGCGGCAAGCGTTGTCGCACCCTGCCGTTCACCCCGGAAAACATCAGCCGCGGGTAACAGCAGCGTCGTTGCCCGGCCTTAAGACCGGGCAGCAGAAAGCAAGCTCCTTGACCCCCCAACGTTGCATGTTGGGGGGTTTTTATTGGCATTCCCGGGGCCGGCTGGTTTAGAATCGTTATTCCCAATCGAGCAGAACGGTACTTGTAGTAGAGAACAATCATGGACAGCGTGGATCTGCAGGTTCTGCGAAGCAGCGTGGCGTGGCTGAACCAGGGTCATCGCGTGATCCTTGCCACCATCGTGGAGACTTGGGGTTCTTCGCCTCGGCCGGCGGGCGCGATGCTCGCGGTCCGTGGCGATGGCCTGGTGGCCGGCTCGGTTTCGGGCGGTTGCGTGGAAGACGATCTGATCTTCAGGATCCGCAACAAATCGCTGGCGTTGGAGAAGCCGGAAATCGCTACCTACGGAATCAGCAAGGACGAGGCAACGCGCTATGGCCTTCCCTGCGGCGGCAAGCTGGAACTGGTGCTCGAGCCGATCAGGGACAAAGTCAGCGTCATTGAATTACTCGATCGCGTCGATCGCCACGAATTGGTGGCGCGAACCCTGGATCTTGATACCGGCAAGGTCACGCTGCTGCCGGCGATCCGTGCCGATGCTCCGCTCAGCTTTGACCGCAAGCGGCTGACCACCGTGCACGGACCGCGCTGGCGGCTGCTCATCATCGGGGCCGGTCAGTTGTCGCAATATCTGGCGCAGATGGCGCAGGCGCTCGACTACAGCGTCACAGTGTGCGATCCGCACGAGGAGTATGCCGATACCTGGAACGTGGAGGGCGCGGTCCTGGAGCGCGGGATGCCCGATGACGTCGTCCTGGCGATGGGCCTGGATTCCCACAGCGCAGTGGTGGCGGTGACCCACGACCCGAAGCTCGATGATCTGGCGCTGTTGGAGGCGCTCAAGTCTCCAGCGTTCTATGTCGGCGCGCTGGGCTCACGCCTGAATTCGCAGAAGCGCCGCGAACGGCTCACGATGTTCGAACTCTCGCAGGGAGAGCTTGACCGCCTGCACGGGCCGATCGGGTTGAGTATCGGCAGCAAGACCCCGCCCGAGATCGCGGTGTCCGTACTTGCGGAGATGACCGCGGTGCGTCACGGCGTGCACCTGAACCAAGTCGGCGCCAGGAAAAGCGGGGAAGTTGCGGCCGACGGCAATCAGCAGGTGTGCGTAGCCGTTACGCGGGCCTGACCCGCCGCAGCGGATGAGTTAGTGATGGGAGCCTGTGAGGCTCCCTTCTTTTTTACCGGGTTTCGCAGCGTCATTTCGATGGGGAGGGGCAGATGAGGTTGAAAAACAAGATCGCAATCGTCACCGGATCGGGCTCGGGTTTTGGCGAAGGTATCGCCAGGCGCTTTGCGGAGGAAGGCTGCAGGATCGTGGTGAACGACATCAACGTCGAGGGCGGCGAGCGCGTGTCCAGGGAAATCAATGCCGCCGGCGGCAAGGCGGCATTCTTCAGGGGCGACGTGTCGAAGGATGCGGACTGGAAGGCGATGCTGAAGTTCGCGCTGGATACTTTTTCCGGGTTGAACATTGTGGTCAACAATGCGGGCACCACGCATCGCAATCAATCCCTGCTCAACGTCACCGAGGAGCAGTTCGACCGCGTTTACGCAGTGAACGTGAAGGGCCTGTTTCACAGTGCGCGCAACATCGTGCCGCACTTCCGCCAGAAGGGTGGCGGCGTGTTCGTCACCGTGGCCTCCACCGCCGGCGTGCGCCCGCGGCCGGGGCTGGTCTGGTACAACAGCAGCAAGGGTGCCGCGATTGTCGCCAGCCGCTCGATGGCGGTTGAACTCGCGCCCGACAAGATCCGGGTGAACGTGGTCAATCCGGTGGCCGGCGACACGCCGCTGTTGCCCGAGTTCATGGGGGCCGACACGCCGGAATTGCGCGCGAAGTTCGTTGCAACGATTCCCCTGGGGCGGTTCAGCAAGCCGCTCGACATTGCCAATGCGTGCCTGTACTTGGCCTCCGACGAGGCGGAGTTCATCACCGGGGCCTGCATCGAGGTGGACGGCGGCCGCTGCGTCTAAACGGCGCCGCAACAAAACCTTC
>JAXIOX010000075.1:0-11476 GCA_045403275.1 Burkholderiales bacterium
AATACAAAGTGGAAGAAGGAGAAGACGAATGAGCCAGCCAGTCATGGGCCATAAGGCGTTCAAAGCCCAGCTCAAGAAATACTACAGTTTTTATACCGGCGGCTTCATCGTTTTCCTGCTCGCGCTTGCCGCCGCCGAGCAAATGGGCTTGTCGCGCCAGTGGATCGGTTACTGGTTCCTGTTCGCGACCATCGGATTGTATGCGGGCATCGGCATCATGAGCCGTACCGTCGACGCCGCGGAATATTATGTCGCGGGACGGCGCGTGCCGGCATTCTTCAACGGCATGGCGACAGGCGCTGACTGGATGAGCGCGGCGTCGTTCATCGGCATGGCCGGCACGCTGTATCTGTCCGGCTTCGACGGTCTTGCGTTCGTGATGGGATGGACCGGTGGATATTGCCTGGTGGCATTCCTGCTGGCGCCTTACCTGCGCAAGTTCGGCCAGTTCACGATTCCGGACTTCCTCGGCGAACGCTACGGCGGAAATCTCGTCCGCGCGGTCGGCATTTTCGCCGCCATCCTGTGTTCGTTTACCTACGTGGTGGCGCAGATTTACGGTGTCGGCCTGATCACCAGTCGCTTTACCGGTCTTGAATTCGGCATCGGGGTGTTCGTCGGCCTCGGCGGGATTCTGGTGTGCTCGTTCCTCGGCGGAATGCGCGCGGTGACGTGGACGCAGGTCGCGCAGTACATCATTCTGATCATCGCCTACATGACACCCGTGGTGTGGCTGTCGGTCAATATCACCGGCATTCCGGTGCCGCAGTTGGTCTATGGCCAGGTGCTGCAGAAAGTGACCGAGCGGGAGAAGCAGTTGACCGACGATCCAAAGGAGATCGAAGTCCGCGGGCTGTTCAAGCAACGGGCGGAAGCGGTCGACGCCAAAATCAAGGATTTGCCAGCGTCCTACGAAGCGGAAAAGGCGGCGCTTGGCAAGAAAGTTGAAGACCTCGTGGCCGGCGGCGCGCCGGACGATCAGATCAAGGCGGCGCGGGCCGCGGTGGACGGTTTCCCCAAATCGCCCGAAGCGGCCAAGGCGGCGTGGACCGCCGCCAAGAACTCCGCGATGGCAAAGTCTGCGCCGCCGCGCCCGCATGCCCAGCCCTTCCCCGGCAAGGATGAAGCAGCACAGAATATCGCGCGCAATAACTTCCTCGGCATCGTTTTCTGCATGATGTTCGGCACCGCCGCGCTGCCGCACATCCTGATGCGCTATTACACGACCCCCAGTGTCCGGCAGGCGCGCCAATCTGTGTTCTGGTCGCTGTTCTTCATCTTCCTGCTCTACTTCACCGCGCCCTCGCTGGCGGTGCTCGCCAAGTATGACGTCTATCACTTCCTGGTCGGGAGCTCCTTCGCGGATTTGCCGGCATGGGCGGCCAACTGGGCAAAGGTGGATCCGACACTGTTATCGATTACCGACATCAACAAGGACGGCATCGTGCAGCTCGCGGAAATCGTGCTTGGAACGGATATCATCGTGCTGGCAACGCCGGAAATCGCCGGCCTGCCGTATGTGGTTTCGGGTCTCGTTGCAGCCGGCGGCCTGGCAGCGGCGCTTTCCACTGCGGACGGTCTGTTGCTGACGATCGCCAACGCGCTGTCGCATGACCTCTATTACAAGATGATCGACCCGCACGCGACCACCGCTCGCCGCGTATCGGTTTCGAAGGCCCTTCTGCTGGTGGTCGCGTTCGTGGCAGCGTATGTGACTTCGCTGAAACCGGGCGACATTCTGTTCCTGGTTGGCGCGGCGTTCTCGCTCGCGGCCTCGGCGTTCTTCCCGGCGCTGGTATTGGGCGTGTTCTGGAGGCGCGCCAACAAGTGGGGTGCGATCACCGGCATGGCCGCGGGATTGGGCGTGTGCATGTATTACATGTATACGACTTACCCGTTCTTCGGTGGCGTGCCGGCGAATCAGTGGTTCCATATGAACCCGATTTCCGCCGGCGTGTTTGGCGTGCCGATCGGTATTGTCACGATCGTCGTGGTAAGCCTGCTCACCGCGGAACCGTCGAAAAAGGTGCAGGAGCTGGTAGACCACGTGCGTTATCCGCACTTGCGCGGCGACATCGATACACAGGCAACCTGAATGCGGCGGCAGCCTTGAAGCCTCGATAGCGAGCACTTCATCGGGAAGAAGAGGCCTGCCAGCGCGGGCCTTTTTTTGCCGGCGGCCGACCTTCGGCTAATATGCCTGGCGATGAGAATCAAGCCGTGGTGGCACGTCCAGCGTTCGCGCCTGTTCGCGATGTTCAAACAGCACGAGCGGGCTGCGGATGAACTGCGCGAAGCGCTCAGACTGGACCCGGCGTACGTTCGGGCCGCCTGCGCGTTGGGATTCCTGTATGGATCGCTGGGCCGCTATTCGCTGGCCATAGAGCACTTCGAGGCGGCACTGAAAATCGAGCCGGATAACGCGATTGCACTGTTCGATCTCGGCTACGTCCATCACCAGGAAGGCAATCACGAACACGCGATCGCCGCGTTCAGGAATGCGGTGCGGCTCAAACCGAACATCGATCGCGCCTGGTACGGAATGGGCCTCGCGCTGGCTACGCTGGGGCGGCATGAGGAAGCGGCGCAAGCGCTGGAGCAGGCGGCGCGATTGCAGACGATGAACGGTTACGCCTGGTACGAACTGGGCATGGCTTATCACGCGCTTAACAGCCGCGACAAACTCGACGAAGTGATCGCGCATCTGAACAGGTTTGATCCGAAAATGACGCAGCACCTGGTGCGGGCGACCGCCAGGACTGCCGATCAACCGGGGCCGGCCGCAATCCATGCCGCTCCCGGTGTGGAAGACAGGCGGGGCTGAGCGTGCCGATCGAACTGGTTGTGTTGAGCGTCCTGCGTACGCTGGTTGAAGTAGCCGGGTACTTCCTCCTCGGCCAGGGCGTGCTCTACCTGCTGGCCGGCCGTACGCGGGACCGAAACGCCGTGTACCGCATGTTCCAGTTCCTGACGCGCCCGGTGATCCGGGCGACCAGGGCGATAACGCCGAAGGTGGTCGTGGATAGGCACATTCCGTTACTGACGTTTTTCCTGTTGTTCTGGCTCTGGATCGTGCTGCAGATTTTAAAGCTTCGGGTCTGCGCCGCTCATCAACTGGTCTGCGTCTGAACAAGCGGAAACCGACGCGATTCTGGCACGCGTACTGGGAACCGTCGTGTCGAACTACGCGTGGCTCTGCCTGCGTTGGCCTTTTGGTTTTTTGCAGTGCCAGATTGTCCAAGTGCGCGGGTTTTCGGGTAGAATGCCGCGCTTTCCGGAGCGGCCGTTGTGACGTTTCGGACGCGTGGCCAAGTAGCTCAGTCGGTAGAGCAGAGGATCTGACAATATGCCAATCAAGGATTGGCCTATTGCAGAGGAGGCTAACCTGACCACCAGTGGTCAGGTTAAGCGGAGCGGCCGGAGCTACAACACGCTGCGACAGCAGCTTGTTTCGGTGAAGGCTAATGTGCGACTCGTCGCACGTTAAGCGAGCTTCAGCTCGCGGCCGGAACCACAACACGCCGACTTGCGGCTTGTTGCAGTGGAGGCTAACTTGCTTGCAAGTTAAGGACCACAAGGTCCGGCCGAAACTAAAATCCTTGTGTCGGTGGCCAACTGGGGAAGTTAAGGACCGCCAAGTCCAGATTGTATGTGCAGCAAAGTGGCCAAGTAGCTCAGTCGGTAGAGCAGAGGACTGAAAATCCTTGTGTCGGTGGTTCGATTCCGCCCTTGGCCACCATCGATTTCGCCGGTGCGCAGCGCACGGCAAAATCGATCAAGGGCGATTCCGCCCTTGGCCACCAACTTCCTTTCTGTCTTTCTCGTCCGCAATCTGGCTCTGCTGTAGAGAGTTCTTGAAGCATTCGAAAGCCCGTTCCAAACCCCTGAATCCAAGGGAAAGCCCCCCATTTGGCTTATAATTGACGGCCTTTCCGGGGCCGTCAGGTCCCTTGTCGTTTCAAGGTTCCGATGCAGCTTTTTGCTTTCGGCGTCAATCACAATACGGCCCCGCTCGCGGTTCGCGAGCAGGTGACTTTTCACGCCGCCAATCTGGAAGAAGCGTTGCGCGACCTGGTGAACCGCGAGCCGGTCAGGGAGGCGGCGATCATTTCCACCTGCAACCGCACCGAGGTCTATTGCAACACCCCGGAACCCGAGCGCGCGATCGACTGGCTGGCGCGCTTTCATCATCTCAAGTCGCAATCGCTCGAGCCCTTTCTTTATACGCTGCCGCGCGAGCGTGCCGTCGCGCACGCGTTCCGGGTGGCGAGCGGGCTGGATTCCATGGTGCTGGGCGAGCCGCAGATCCTCGGGCAGATGAAAGACGCGGTGAAGTCCGCCGAGCATGCAGGCACGCTTGGCACCGTGCTTCACAAGCTGTTCCAGTCGACTTTCTCGGTGGCGAAGGAAGTGCGCAGCCAGACCGAGATCGGCACCAACTCGGTGTCGATGGCCGCGGCCGCGGTAAAGGTCGCCGAACGCATTTATCCGAGCATCGCCGCGCAGAAAGTTTTGTTCATCGGAGCCGGCGAAATGATCGAACTGTGTGCCGCGCACTTCGCCGCCAAACAGCCGCGCTACACGACCTTTGCCAATCGCACGCTGGAGCGCGGCGAGGAACTGGCGGCCCGCTTCCAGGGGCAGGCGATCACCCTCAACGATTTGCCTGAGCAGTTGGCAATGCACGACATCGTGGTGTCCTGTACGGCAAGCCAGTTGCCGATACTCGGCAAGGGCATGATCGAGCGCGCGATCAAGGCGCGCCGGCACCGGCCGATGCTGATGATCGATCTGGCGGTGCCGCGCGACGTCGAAGCCGAAGTGGCCGAGCTCGATGACGTGTTTCTTTACAGCGTGGACGACCTCGGCAAAATCCTTCAGAAAGGCCTCGACACCCGCCAGGCGGCGGTGGCGCAGGCGGAGGCGATCATCAATGCCAGTGTTCACGATTTCATGCACTGGTTCGAGACCCGCGAACTGGTGCCCACCATTCGCGCGCTGCGGGATCACGCGGAACGCATGCGCCGCCACGAGTTCGACCGTGCCGCGAAGCTGCTTGCCAAGGGCGAAGAGCCGCAGAAAGTGCTTGAGCAACTCTCCCATGCGCTGACCAACAAGTTTCTGCACGCACCGACGCACGCACTCAGTTCCGCCGAAGCCAGGGAGCGCGATTCCCTGATCGCGGCGCTCGCCCGCCTTTACCAGGTCAATCCGCCGGAATGAAACCTTCGATTGCTTCCAAGCTGGCGCAATTGTCCGCCAGGTTGGAGGAACTCAGCGCGTTGCTCTCCGGCGAAGACGTCACGAAGAATCTCGACAATTACCGCAAGCTAACCCGCGAGCATGCCGAGATCATGCCGGTGGTCGAGCTCTACAACGCTTACAGGTCAGCCGAGCGGGACGTCACCTCGGCATTGCAGTTGGCAGGCGACCCGGAAATGCGCGAACTGGCCGAAGCCGAAGTGCGCGAAGGCAAACAAAGGCTCGCGGGCATCGAGGCCGAGCTGCAAAGGCAATTGCTGCCCAGGGATCCGAGCGATGAGCGCAATATCTTCCTGGAAATCCGCGCCGGCACCGGCGGCGACGAATCGGCGCTGTTTGCCGGCGACCTGTTCCGCATGTATACCCGCTACGCCGAACGCCAGGGCTGGAAAGTGGACCTGATTTCGGAAAGCCTGGGCGAACCAGGAGGCTACAAGGAGGTGATTGCCAAGATCATCGGCTACGGCGCCTACTCGAAACTCAAATTCGAGTCCGGAGGCCACCGCGTGCAACGCGTGCCCCAGACCGAGACCCAGGGCCGCATCCACACCAGTGCCTGCACGGTGGCGGTGCTGCCGGAAGTCGATGCGGTCGAGGATGTGGTGCTCAATCCCGCGGAACTGCGCATCGACACCTTCCGCGCTTCCGGCGCCGGCGGCCAGCACATCAACAAGACCGATTCCGCCGTGCGCGTGACCCACATCCCGACCGGCATCGTGGTTGAGTGCCAGGACGACCGTTCCCAGCACAAAAACAAGGCTCAGGCGCTGGCCGTGCTGGCCGCGCGCATCAAGGACAAGCAGTTGCGTGAGCAGCAGGCAAAACAGGCGGCGACCCGCAAGTCGCTGATCGGCAGCGGCGACCGCTCCGAACGTATCCGCACCTACAACTTCCCTCAGGGGCGCGTCACCGATCACCGCATCAACCTCACGCTGTACAAAATCGATCAGATCATGGACGGTGCGCTGGACGAGCTGATCGGCGCCCTGATGGCCGAGCATCAGGCCGAACAGCTTGCCGCAATGGCGGAGGACATGATCGCGACCCAAACGTGATCGCAACAGTCGGCGTGCTTCTCGACCAAGCGGTGCGAGACCTGGCTGCAGACCGGGATGCGGCCGAAGCGCGTCGCGAAGCGCAGGTGCTGTTGGGTTTTGCGCTGGGCGTAACGCGCGCCTGGGTGACCACTCACCCGGACCAAGCGGCCGATTCAGAAGCCGCGGCAAGATTCCGCTCTCTTGTGGCACTCCGGGTGAGTGGTCACCCGGTCGCCTACCTGGTCGGTGTGAAGGAGTTCTACGGGCTGCCGTTGCGGGTTACGCCCGACGTGCTGATCCCGCGCCCCGAAACCGAGGAGCTGGTGGAAGCGGCGTTGGAAAGGCTGCCGCGGGACGACGCACTCAAAGTGCTGGACCTCGGCACCGGCAGCGGATGCATCGCCATCGCGATCGCGCGTCAACGGCCCGCGGCACAGGTTACCGCGGTAGACAGTTCGACTCCCGCATTGGCATTGGCGCGCGAGAATGCTGCCGCGCTCGACGTCGAGGTGGAGTTCCTGCCAAGCGACTGGTTCGCGGCGTTGGGCGGCCGCCGCTTCGATCTGATCGTGGTGAACCCGCCTTACGTCGCCGCAGACGACCCGCATCTGCGACGGGGCGACCTGCGCTTCGAGCCGCGCCCGGCGCTCGCCGCCGGTGCCGACGGACTCGCGGAGCTTCGCCGTATCGTCGGTGCTGCGCCGAAGTATCTGCGCCCGCGCGGTTGGCTGCTATTCGAGCACGGTTACAATCAAGCCGAGGCTTGCAGAGACCTTTTACGCAACGCGGGCTTTGGTGAGCTGGTGTTCCGTGCCGATATTGCGGGATTGCCGCGAATTGCCGGCGGGCGCCTATTGACGCCCGATTCGCCGAGTCGTTAACATCGTTGCCGTCTAATGGGAGTGTCTCCGCCGGACACGATCCGGAACGGGCACTCCCTTTAATCTTCCAGGGGTATCGCCAATGGATGCACAGGAAAAGATCAAGCAGCAGGTCACCAGCAATCCGATCGTGCTGTACATGAAGGGCACGCCGGACGCGCCGATGTGCGGTTTCAGCGCCTCCGCAGTGCAGATTCTCGAGGCCTGCGGCGTCGAGAATGTCGCCACCGTGGATGTTCTGGCCGATCAGGACATCCGCCAGGGCATCAAGGAATACTCCAAGTGGCCGACGATTCCGCAGTTGTACGTCAACGGCGAGTTTGTCGGCGGCGCGGACATCATTCGCGAAATGTACGAGTCCGGCGAACTGCAGAAACTCCTCGGAAAATAAGCAAACCCACCGAAAAGGGCTGGCCGTCGAGCCAGCCTTTTTTTGTTGCAGCGGCAGGACAATCGCCACAACAATGGACCGGGCAGAATCCCATCAGCAGATCCGCGCCGCGGTGCGCGACCTGTGCTCGCGTTTCCCCGGCGAGTACTGGCGCAAACTCGACGAAGCACGCGCCTATCCCGAAGAGTTCGTGCGTGCGCTGTCCGACGCCGGATGGCTGTCGGCACTGATTCCGGAGGAGTACGGCGGGGCCGGGCTCGGCATTACCGAGGCCTCGATCATCCTCGAAGAGGTCAACTGCTCGGGCGCCAACTCCGGCGCCTGCCATGCGCAGATGTACATCATGGGCACGCTGCTGCGCCATGGCTCCGCAACGCAAAAGCGCAAGTATCTGCCGGACGTGGCCGCGGGAAAACTGCGACTGCAGTCGTTCGCGGTGACCGAGCCGACCACCGGCTCCGATACCACCAGGCTCAAGACCATGGCGGTTCGCAAAGGCGACCGCTACATCGTCAATGGGCAAAAGGTCTGGACCTCACGCGTGCAGCACTCCGACCTGATGTTGCTGCTGGCGCGCACCACGCCGATGGACCAGGTGCAGAACAAGGCCGACGGCCTGTCGGTATTCCTGGTGGACTTGCGCACTCCGGGCGGCAAGGGAATCACGGTGCGGCCGATCCGCAACATGCCGAATCACGAAACCAACGAAGTGTTCCTCGACAATCTCGAAGTGCCCGCCGAGAACCTTATCGGCGAGGAGGGCAAGGGTTTCCGCTACATCCTCGACGGCATGAACGCCGAGCGCATCCTGATCGCCGCCGAGTGCATCGGCGACGGGCACTGGTTCATCGAGCGCGCCACGCGCTACGCCAGGGAGCGCGTGGTTTTCGGGCGGCCGATCGGCCAGAACCAGGGTGTTCAGTTTCCGATCGCGCGCGCCCACGTCAACGTCGAGGCCGCCGATCTGATGCGCTACAAGGCGGCCGCGTTGTTTGAGGCGGGCAAGCCCTGCGGGGCGGAAGCGAACATGGCCAAGATGCTCGCTGCGGACGCGTCCTGGGAGGCGGCCAACGCCTGTCTCCAGACCCACGGCGGTTTCGGCTTCGCCGCCGAATACGACATCGAGCGCAAGTTCCGCGAGACGCGGTTGTACCAGGTGGCGCCGGTATCCACCAACCTGATCCTGGCCTCCATTGCCGAGCACGTGCTCGGCCTGCCGCGCTCGTACTAGGGAAGCCAGGCCCAAAATCGCGACCGGCCGGAAGCGTCCTATAATCGCAGCCTCACGTCCGTTCTTCTGATGCAGTCATGATGAACTACCGCGGCATCCATGACATGGGTGGTCTCCCGGCGGGAACCGTCGAGCCGACCGAGCATGATTACGCGCTCTGGGAAAAGCGCGTGGATGCATTGCTGGTATTGCTCACCAAGAAGGGACTGATGACGGTGGACGAGCTCCGCCGCAACATCGAGGGACTGGGGCTCGATGCTTACGACAAGATGAGCTATTACGAGCGCTGGATCAATTCGATCACGCAGACCCTGATCCAGCGCGGCGTCATAAGCATTGACGAACTCGGCCGCAAGATGGCCGAAGCGCAGGCGCGCGCCGATGGCGGCCGCTGAGAGCGTAACGCCGCAGTTCCGCACCGGCGACCGCGTCGCGGTGAGGGCGGCCTATCCGATCGGCCATGTGCGCACCCCCTACTACATCCGCGGCAAACGCGGCATGATCGAGCGCCTGTGCGGCGCGTATGGCAATCCTGAGGAACTGGCTTACGCCCGCCCGGGCCTGCCAAAACAGCCGCTGTACCGCGTGCGTTTCCTCCAGCGCGAGGTCTGGCCCGCGTACGACGGCAGCCCCGGTGATACCGTCGATGTCGAAATCTTCCAACATTGGCTGGAGTGGGGCTGACATGCCGCACGATCACGATCACCCGCACGACCACGACCATCGACACGGTCACACGCAACCACACCGGCATCCGCCACGCCCGGACCAGGACGACACCATCACTCAATGGCGGGCGATGGAGATCGCCGTGCGCGAGCTGCTGATCGAGAAGGGCATCCTCAGCGCGGATGAAGTGCGCCGCCAGGTCGAAGACATGGACAACCGCACGCCGCTGCTGGGCGCAAGTGTTGTGGCCAGGGCCTGGACCGACCCGGAATATCGGAAGCTTCTGCTCAGCGACGGCAACGCCGCCTGCGAGACGCTCGGAATGGAACGCGGGCCGTACAAGCTGGTGGTGGTGGAGAACACCGACCAGGTGCACAACGTCATCGTGTGCACGCTGTGCTCCTGCTATCCGCGCTGGCTGCTTGGGCTGCCGCCGGACTGGTACAAGAGCCGCAACTACCGGTCGCGGGTGATCAATCAGCCGCGCGACGTGCTCCGTGAGTTCGGTACCCCCATTCCCGGCCATGTCACGGTACGCGTGCACGATTCCACCGCCGACATGCGCTATCTGGTACTGCCCAAGCGTCCGGCGGGCACCGAGGGCTGGCCGGAGGAGAAACTTGCCGCTCTGGTGTCGCGCGACTCCATGATCGGAGTCGCCTTCGCGCAGAACCCCTGAAAATCCTTTGCGTTTCCTCTGCGCCTTTGCGCCTCTGCGGTTAGGTTTATTTCATGCTGCCATTACAGGGCATAACGGTCGTTTCGCTGGAACAAGCCGTGGCTGCGCCGTTCACCACGCGGCAGCTCGCCGATCTAGGCGCACGGGTGATCAAGATCGAACGCCCGCAGGTGGGCGATTTCGCACGCGGCTATGACAAGACGGTGCTCGGACAGTCCTCGCATTTCGTCTGGCTCAATCGCTCCAAGGAAAGCCTCACGCTGGACGTGAAACATCCGGACGCTGCGGTGATTCTCGACCGGCTGGTGAGGAAAGCCGATGTGTTCGTGCAGAATCTGGTGCCCGGCGCGGCGGCGCGTTTGGGACTTGCATCCGGCGATCTGCTGGACAAGAACCCGCGCATCGTCGCCTGCAATATTTCCGGCTACGGTCCCGACGGCCCGTACAGCATGAAGAAAGCCTACGATCTGCTGATCCAGTGCGAGTCGGGAGTCGTCTCTGTGACCGGCACGCCCGAGACGCCGGCGAAGTCGGGAATCTCGATCGCCGACATCGCCGCTGGAATGTACGGCTACACCGGTATCCTCACCGGACTTTTCCAGCGCGAAAAGACCGGCCAGGGCACGGCGTTCGACGTCTCCATGTTCGAGGCGCTGGGCGAGTGGATGGGCTACCCTGCCTACTTCACCGGCTACGGCGGCACCGCGCCGCCGCGCACCGGCACTGCACACGCGACCATTCATCCTTACGGGCCGTTTCCGGCGGGCGACGGCAAGATTGTGTTCTTCGGCATCCAGAATGAACGGGAATGGGCGAATTTCTGCGCGATCGCACTTGGCGATCCGCAGCTTGCGGTCGATCCGCGCTTCGACAGCAACAGCCACCGCGTTGCCAACCGACAGGCGCTCACGGATATCATTAACTCGGCATTGTCGAAAATGACCGCGGAGCGGGTGGTGGAGCGTCTGGACAAAGCGCAGATCGCCAATGCGCGACTGAACACCATGCAGGAGTTCTGGGGCCATCCACAGTTGCAGGCCCGCGGCCGCTGGCGCGAAGTGGATTCGCCGAAGGGCACGATCAAGGCGCTGGTCCCACCGGTGACCATGCAAGGGGTGGAGCCGCGCATGGATCCGATCCCCGCTGTCGGCCAGCACACGCGTGCGATCCTGCGGGAACTGGGTTTCGGCGACGGCTTTATCGCGCGGTTACAGGAGGATCAGGCAATCTGAAGAGGGCACAATCTAACCACCAAGACGCCAAGAAAATCAATAAACCGACAGGAAGGAGAGAATCCTTGGTCTTGCGGTGTGCTGAGGACGTATG
>JAXIOX010000149.1:0-5883 GCA_045403275.1 Burkholderiales bacterium
TGCCGCCGAACATCTGCACGCCGGCAGGTTGCCAAGATCACGGGCAAAATTGACGCCCTCGCCGATCGCGATACCGCGAACGAGCGCGGCGTCAAGTCCCCTTGCCTGCTTGCCGCCGACGCCGAGAATGAGGTGCCGCAGGCGCTTCTTGTCATCCTTTGATTTGCTTTTCAGTCGGTCGAAGCGGTAGGTGGCTTCCAGCGCGACGGTCGCCGCGTGCATGGTCGCCCACTCCGCGTTGCGTTGCGTGACCCTGACTTCGATCGCGTACAGGGCCGCCTCGCCCACGCCCGCATCGGCGAATGCGCGCACCGCACCGCGCACGCCGTCGCGATACTCTTTTGCACCCACCTCCTGCTGCTTACCAAAACCGACCAGCAGCACGCGGACAGCTGCAACCCCCGGCACACCATAGAGCATCAGGGTCGAACCGGGCTTGGGATCGAAGTCGCCTTGCTTGAGAATCCGCGACAGCTGGCCTTTTGCCGCACGATCCAGTTCCTGCGCGGCCGTGGAAAGCTTGCCGGAAGCAAAAACCGGCACCGCGAGGCAGTCGGTCTTCAACTTTTCCGGGGATGCGGCTTTTATGCTAAATTCCACTGCGAACTCCTCTTACAGGCTGTCGAAAAACTCGATGGCCGAACCAATTCTTACCACCAAGACACAAAGGCACCAAGAAGAACTGACGAAGTGTCCAGGTTCCCATTTGCATTCCTTTGTGCCTTGGTGGTTAATTTTTCGGTTTTCTTCCTAGTGCTCTTGGCGTCCTCTGGCACAACAACAATCTGCCAATGCCGTTTTTCATTCAAACGCTTAGCATTATCTCTTTCACGTTGCCGAAAAGTCAAAGTAGCAGATGATTTTTCAACGCTCCCTGCTGCGGGAGTTTGCCGTGACCGGCATAGCCACTTTAGTCGTGTTGCTGGCGATCACCATCACTACGCAGCTCATCCGTTTTCTGGGCTACGCGGCTCGCGGCAACATTTCCTCCGATGCGGTCCTGACGTTTCTCGGTTTTGCCAGCATGCGCTATCTGCCGATCCTGCTGTCGCTGACCCTGTTCATTTCGGTGCTGTTGACCTTGACGCGCAGTTACCGAGATTCGGAAATGGTGGTTTGGTTTACATCCGGGCTGGGGCTGAACGCGTGGATCCGTCCGGTATTGATCTACGCGTTGCCGCTGGTCTTCGTAATCGCGGTCCTGAGCCTGCTGCTGACGCCCTGGGCGGTTGCAAAGACCGACGAGTTCCGCCGTCAGCTCGAGAGCCAGGATGAGGTAGCCGCGATTTCGCCGGGCGTCTTCAAGGAATCCCGCCAGGAAGAGCGCGTTTACTTCGTCGAGAAACTGGCTGCCAACCTGACCACAGTGGCCAATATCTTCGTGCACTCGGATGAAGACGGCGAAATTGGCACTACGGTGGCCAAACAGGGTTACCAGGAGACTGCGTCGAACGGGGATCGCTTCCTGGTGCTCCTCAAAGGCCGGCGCTACATTGGCCCACCGGGTTCGGCCGAGTACCGGATCATCGAATTCGAAAAGTACGCGCTGCGAATCGAGGCCAATGAAGCCAAGGAACAATTGCCCTCCCTCAAGTCGCTGTCGACGGCCAAGCTGATCGGGGAAAAATCCGCCGAAGCGCGCGCCGAACTGATCTGGCGTTTAGGGTTGCCGCTGAGCGCGCTGGTATTTTGCCTGCTGGCGATTCCGATGAGCTATGTCAATCCGCGCGCCGGGCGCTCGTTCAATCTGATGCTGGCGGGGCTGTTGTACATGTTTTACAGCAACATGCTGTCGATCACGCAGGCCTGGGTGGCGCAGGAAAAAATAGGCCCGGTGTTCGGCATGTGGGCAGTTCATCTGGCGATGCTGGCGCTAACGGTTGCGCTGTTCTACCTGCGACTTTCGGTATCGCCGCTGCGAATACTGCGCAGGCCGCGCCGATGAAAACCATTCGCCGTTATGTCGCCGTGCAGATTTTCTGGAGCACCGCCCTGGTGTTCGGCGCACTGCTGTTGCTGTTCGGGTTTTTCGACTTCATCCAGGAACTGGGCGAACTCGGCAAGGGCAGTTATCACCTGTCTCTTGCGGCGATCTATGTGGTGCTGAGCCTGCCGGGACGGGCGTACGAAATTCTGCCGGTGGCCGCGCTGATCGGCACGCTGTTCGCGCTCGCGCAATTGGTCGCGCATTCCGAATACACGGTGATGCGCGTGTCGGGCGTTTCGATCCGGAGCATGGCACTGGCGCTCGTTCAGATCGGCCTGATGCTGTCGCTGGTCACTTTTCTGATCGGCGAATTCGTGGCGCCGGCCAGCGAGCAGGCGGCGCAGAAGCTGCGGCTCAAGGCCACCAGCAGCAACGTGATCGCACAGGCGTTCCGGTCGGGGTTGTGGGTGAAGGACGACACCAACTTCGTCAACGTCGCCCGGGTCATGCCGGAAACCGTGATCCATGAGGTGAAGATCTACGAGTTCGATTCCGACTACAGGCTGCGTGCGATCAGTCTGGCGAAAACCGGCGAGTACCAGATCGAGAACCTGTGGAGGCTCAAAGACGTGGTGCAAACCCGGTTCGAGGAAAACCGCACAATCGTGAGCCGCATTCCCGAAGCGTACTGGCGTTCGGTATTGAGTCCTTCGATTCTGAATGTGCTGATGGTCGTGCCGGAACAGATGTCGCTCGGGGAGCTGTATTCCTACATCGAACACCTCACCGAGAACCGGCAGGAAACGTCGCGCTACGAGATCGTGCTGTGGTCTAAGATCGTTTACCCGTTCGCGGTTCTGGTGATGATGGTGCTGGCGCTGCCGTTCGCCTCTTTTCAGGTTAGCGAGGGCGGACTGGGCGGCAAGATCTTCACCGGCATCATGCTGGGGATGGGCTTTCATCTGGCAAACCGGTTGTTTGGCCACCTCGGACTGCTCAATGCCTGGCCGCCGCTTTTCAGCGCGATCTTTCCCACCCTGGCGTTTCTGGGGGCTGCGGTCTTGATGATGTGGAAGGTGGAAAAGAGATAGGGCCGAAAGAGCAAGGATGAAGGCGGAAGGATGAAGGATGAGGGAACAAGGATGAAGGCGGAAGGATGAAGGATGAGGGAACAAGGATGAAGGCGGATGGATGAAGAGATTTCACTTCGTTAACGTTCTTTTCGCAGACTTCGCGATGGTTACAAATATTGCAAGTAATTCCCCGGTTTCAGACTTCAACGGGATGACTGATGCGCGATCGGCCAACTGGGACTCTTCCAACAGTTCCAGCCAGTAGAGCGATTCGTCAAGCTCCTGAAGACCACCTTCTATTTTGCTAACAAAGTCCGGCGTTGACTTTGCGCGCTGCGCTTCCCGGTAGTGCGCGCCGACGGAAGTGGCGGATCTCAACAGCTGCCTGCCAAGCACCTGGCAAACCGTGTTGCTCGGTAATTTTGAGTAGAAATGGATCACGTCTAGGGCAAATCGCTTCGTCCGCGCCAGCAGTTCGGCGGAACCTCTCGGCGTATCGCTCCTCGTTTTTCCTTCCGCCTTCATCCCTCATCCTTCATCCTTGCTCTTTCATCCTTGATTATTCGCGTTCCTGCCAGCCGGTCATGCAGGAATTGGCGGTCGCGGTCGATCAAGGCCCAGAGCACGCCGATGCCCGAAAGTACGCCTGGCACGGCCAGCAGATAGCGACGCAATGCCTGGCTAATTGACAACGGCTTGCCCTGCTCCGTGACCAGTCGAATGCGCCAGGTCTTCATCGGCAGGGTCTGCCCGCTGCGCGCCCAGCAGAATACGAAGTAGGCTCCGCACACTGCCAGCACGTAGACCTGGAACACCAGTCGTAGCAGGCCGGACTGTGCATCGCGTGCAAGGCCGAGGAACAGGTAGGTCGCAATAAAAAGGACCCCGAACAGCAGCACGCCTTCGTACGCGAGACTCAACAGCCGTATTCCCAAGGGCGCCAACCGCAACCGACTTTCCGGACCGGTCGGATATTCGCGGGGCACGGAAATCAGCGCGGCGAAGGCTGCTCGCCCGGCTTTACGGTATTGGGGTCCGCCGATCCCGGGCCGCTCTTCTCCCTCAGGCGTTGGCGCTTTTCCTCGGGCAAGCGCTGGTACTCCTGCCAACGCTGATGCAGTTGGCGGCGTTTTTCCGGAGGAAGCTGCTCGAGCTGCTTGTAGCGTTCGCGCGCTTGAGCGCGCTGTTCCGGAGTCAGCGATGCCCACTCGTGCATGCGCTGCTGGATGCGCAACTGGCGTTCCGCCGGCAGATTCGGGTAGCGGGCTGCCAGATCAAGCCAGCGCTTGCGCCTGTCAGGCTCCAGGCTGTCCCACTCCTGCTGCAACGGCGCCAGGATTTTCTGTTGCTCAGGCGAAAGCTGTGCCCACGACGGTGTGCCAGCCTGCGCATGCACTTCCCCGGCCTGCATCGGATCCCCGTAAAGAAGCGAAACCAGGGCTACTGCTGCGGCGGTGTGTGCGACGTATGCGTTAGCCACGTGTCAAAGCCGGGGTCGATATAGGCGTGTAACGGCAATTCGCCGGCCAGCATGCCGGTATCCAGTTCTTCTTCGAAATGGCTCGAGATTTGCCAGTAAACGAGCCCGGTGAGGCTGGCAATGACAATCGCCACCGGCAGGACCAGGCGCACGGCAAGGCCTTGCCGCAGGCCCTGGCTGCCCAGCATTCTGTCCACCCAGGACTTGCCAGGCGAAGAATCGTCGGAGCGATACCGCGCCAAGGCGGCCGCCCGGGCTGCCTCCAGCCGTTCCGCGGTTGAGGTCGGCAACCTGGCCAGGCTGCGGTCGAGTTGTGCAACGATCCGCCTGGCAAGATCGTTCTCGTTCATGGTTCGATTCCCTTCTGCTTCAGAATCACGGCGAGGGCATGGGTGGCGCGCGAGCAGTGCGTCTTGACGCTGCCCTCGGAGCACCCCATCGCCGCCGCGGTTTCCGCTACGTCCAACTCCTCCCAGTAACGCAAAAGAAAAGCCTGGCGTTGACGGGGGGGCAACTTTTCAAGGGCCTGTCCGATTAAATCCGCAATTTGGGTGCGCTCCATGCGATCGGCCGGGCTGTCGCCCCGGCCCCCGGGGCCATCGGTCTCCAACGTCTCGAGAGGGTCGTAATCCTCGGTAGCGTCCCTGGGATGAAACGAAGAAAACAGCGTGGTCCACAGCGACCGGACTTTCTGGCGCCGATAGAAGTCGCGGATGGTGTTCTGCAGGATTCGCTGAAACAGCAGGGGCAGCTCCGCAGCCGGTCTTCCCGCGTACTTGTCGGTCAACTTCAGCATGGCGTCCTGGACGATATCCAGCGCGACGTGCTGATCGCGCACCGCAAACACGGCTTGCTTGAACGCCCGCCGTTCTACATCCGCGAGGAAGGCGGCCAGTTCTTGTTGGGTAGCCAGAAATGTCCCTCGAGCCTCTGTGGAATTTCGCTGACCGATGCGTTTTCGGCCGGTGCGGACACTGCGCAACCGACCAAATCCGCTGGTCCTGCGGGCCGACTCGCAAGGCGGGATTATACGGGGCATGCAGCCGGGTTTGTGGTGGCCGTGCCGGCGCGGGTAAAATGGCGCTGGCGCATCCATGCAAAGCGTAAATCTCACCAATCACTTCCTGATCGCCATGCCCAACATGGCCGATCCCCGCTTTGCCAGATCGCTGACTTATATCTGCGAACACAACGACCAGGGGGCGCTGGGTGTGGTGGTCAATCGCCCCACGGACATGACGCTAGGCTCCCTTTTCGAGCAGATCGAGATTCCTCTGGAGAGCCGGACCCTCGGGAGCCTGCCGGTATACTTTGGCGGCCCGGTACAGGTAGATCGTGGTTTCGTCCTGCATCGGCCGGTGGGGGGGTGGCAGTCCACGCTGTCGGTGAACGGGGAGGTCGGG
>JAXIOX010000102.1:0-3035 GCA_045403275.1 Burkholderiales bacterium
GCCCGGTGGCGGCGGCTAGCAACAACGCCAGGATCCGGCTGAATAGCTTCATGGTTTCTCCTTGGTGAGGTTCGCTTCTTACTCCGATCTTGCCTGCGGCCGGGGACGCCGGCCGACCGAGATGTTCGCTTCCACGTCCGACCCCTGGCGCTTGAGCTTGACCTTCGCCGCGCGCCCCGGCGCGAGCGCCGCGACTAGGTTCAGCATCGCGGTGGGATCCATCACCGGCCGGCCTTCGACCTCGACCAGCACGTCGCCCGGCTTGACGCCGGCCTTGTCCGCCGGGCCGCCGCGCAGCACGCCGGCGATCAGCGCGCCGCGCGTGCCGCCGAGTTTGAAGGATTCGGCAATGGCGGGCGTGATCTCCTGCACCTCGACGCCGATCCAGCCGCGCGTGACGCCGCCGTGCTTGACGATCTGCTCCAGCACCATCTTGGCGGTCGACACCGGGATGGCGAAGCCGATGCCCATGCTGCCGCCGGAGCGCGAGAAAATGGCGGTATTGATGCCGACCAGGTTACCGCCGGCGTCCACCAGCGCGCCGCCGGAATTGCCGGGATTGATCGCGGCGTCGGTCTGGATGAAGTTCTCGAAGGTATTGATCCCCAAGCCAGTGCGTCCGAGCGCGGAGACGATGCCGCCAGTGACGGTCTGGCCGACGCCAAAGGGGTTGCCGATCGCCAGCACGACGTCGCCGACACGCAGCGTCTCCGAAGAGCCGAAGGTCATCGCCGGCAGGTTCTCGGCGTTCACGCGCAGCACCGCGAGATCGGTTTCCGGGTCGTTGCCGACGACCTTGGCCAGAAGCTTCTTGCCGTCGGCGAGCGCCACCTCGATCTCGTCGGCCGCCTCGACGACATGGTGATTGGTCAGCACGTAGCCGCTGGTGCTGACGATCACGCCCGAGCCGAGACTCGAGGCGCGCTGCGCCTCGTCGGGCCGCTGCTCGCCGAAGAAGCGACGGAAGGTCGGGTCGTTGAGCAGCGGATTGCGCGGCGAGCGCACTTCCTTCGACGTGAAGATGTTCACCACCGAGGGCGTCGCGCGCCGCACGGCTTCGTGATACGAGGCAGTGCCCGCGGCGCTCGGCAGCGCGCCGCCAGCCGGCGCCTGCTCGACGATCGGCGCCTGCAGCGTGGAGCGCGCCGGAAGCCACTCGGGCCGGAAGGTGGAAACCACGAACAGCACCGCGACGGCGAGAGTTACCGCCTGCGCGAAGATCAGCCAGAGACGCTGCATGACCCAAGTATACGAAAATCCCTTGAAAACTAATTGGTTAGAGGGCAAATCGTGGACAATCTGCGACCCCGCCGGTAGAATCGCAGCCTTTCGCGTCTCCCGATAACCCATCCATCCCCATGACGGAGCAAGAAAAAGTGGATAAGACGCGGCGCAACCTGGTGGTCGCGACCTCGGTTGCCGGCGGTGTCGCCAGCGCCGGCGCCGCCGTGCCGTTCGCGGCGAGCATGCTGCCCTCCGATCGCGCGAAAGCCGCGGGCGCGCCGGTGGACGTGGATATCTCCCGCCTCGCGCCCGGCGAGCTCGCCATCATCGAATGGCGCGGCAAGCCGGTGTGGGTGATCCGCCGCACGCAAGAGATGCTCGCCTCGCTCAGGGCCACCGAGTCGCGGTTGCGCGATCCGGCCTCGCGGTCTTCCGAGCAGCCCAAGTACGCGCAGAACGAATACCGCGCGGCGAAGCCCGAGCTGATGGTGATGGAAGGCGTTTGCACGCACCTCGGCTGCTCGCCGCAGCTCAAGCCCGCCGATGCCAAGGCGGAGATGGGCGCGGACTGGGTGGGCGGCTTCTACTGCCCCTGCCATGGCTCGAAATTCGACTACGCCGGACGCGTGTTCAGCGGCGCGCCGGCGCCTACCAACCTGAAGGTGCCGCCGTACACGATCGCGTCGGACGGCACGCTGGTGATCGGAGAAGACCAAGAAACGAAGGGGGCATAAGGGGATGGTTGCGCGCCTGTGGCAGTGGTTCGATGCACGGATGCCGTCGGTCGCGGAGGAATGGCGCAAGCATGCCGCCGAGTACTACGCGCCGAAGAACTTCAACTTCTGGTACTTCTTCGGCTCGCTGGCGCTGCTGGCGCTGGTGATCCAGATCGTCTCGGGCATCTTCCTGACGATGAACTACAAGCCCGACGCGACGCTCGCCTTCGGCTCGGTCGAGTACATCATGCGGGACGTGCCGGGCGGCTGGCTGATCCGCTACGTCCACTCCACGGGCGCCTCCGCGTTCTTCCTCGTGGTGTACCTGCACATGTTCCGCGCCATGCTGTACGGCTCGCACCGCGAGCCGCGCGAGCTGGTGTGGATCTTCGGCGTGCTGATCTACCTTACCCTGATGGGCGAGGCGTTCTTCGGCTACCTGCTGCCCTGGGGCCAGATGTCCTACTGGGGCGCGCAAGTGATCGTCAACCTGTTCGGCACCATCCCGTTCATCGGTCCCGACCTCGCGCTGTGGATCCGCGGCGACTACGTCGTGTCGGATGCCACGCTCAACCGGTTTTTCGCCCTGCACGTGATCGCGCTGCCGCTGGTGCTGCTCGGCCTGGTGGTCGCCCACCTGATGGCGCTGCACGACGTCGGCTCGAACAATCCGGACGGCGTGGAGATCAAGAAGCACAAGGGGTCGGACGGCCGGCCACTCGACGGCATTCCCTTCCATCCCTACTACACGGTCAAGGACGCGGTCGGCGCGGTGGTGTTCCTCGCCCTGTTCTGCGTCGTGATGTTCTTCGTGCCGGAGATGGGCGGCTACTTCCTCGAGCACAACAACTTCATCCCGGCCGATCCGTTGAAGACGCCCGAGCACATCGCGCCGGTGTGGTACTTCACGCCCTACTACTCGATCCTGCGTGCCGTGCCGCCGCTGTTCGACTCGCAGGTCCCCGGCGTGATGGCGATGGGCATCGCGACGCTGATCCTGTTCCTGCTGCCCTGGCTTGACCGCAGCCCGGTCAAGTCGATCCGCTACCGCGGTCCTTACTACAAATGGGCGCTCGCCACCTTCGTCGTCGTGTT
>JAXIOX010000248.1:0-4007 GCA_045403275.1 Burkholderiales bacterium
ATAAATTCTGACCTGTTCGTCGATGAACGGTCCGCACGCTTCAATGTCCCCTTCTGCGGCGATCAGATTTTTGCCCAGTCAAGTTTTCTTTGCGTTTCCTTTGCGCCTTTGCGCCTCTGCGGTGAAAATTAGAAATGGATAGTCGCGACGACAGGGATTCGACGACTCGGTGGGGCAAATTGAAATGCTCGCGCTTTTTGACAGGCTTCGTTTGATTTTCTCTGCGTTTCCTTTGCGTACCTTTGCGTCCTTTGCGTTGAAAGGTTTGTTTCTGGTCCAGGTTTAGTCCTTCATGCTTTCCGAATTCGAACTGATCGCCAGGTACTTCACCCGCCCCACCCGCCATACCGTGCTGGGGATCGGCGACGACGCCGCGTTGCTGGCGGTCACGCCGGGACACGAGCTGGTGGCCGCGACAGACGTGATGGTCGAAGGCGCGCATTTTTTCCCGGACGCGGAGCCCGCCTCGCTCGGGCACAAGGCGCTCGCAGTCAATCTGTCCGACCTGGCGGCAATGGGGGCGACGCCGAAATGGGCGATGCTGGCACTGACGTTGCCGAAGGCCGACGAAGCCTGGCTGGAAGATTTTGCGCGCGGGTTCTTCGCGCTTGCCGCGGATCACGATGTGGACCTGATCGGTGGCGATACCGCACGCGGACCGCGCAACATCTGCGTGCAGATCATGGGGGAGATTGCGCACGGGCGGGCGTTGCGGCGCGACGGCGCCAAAATCGGTGACGATATTTGGGTTTCCGGGCATGTTGGCGCCGCCGCCGCCGCGGTTGCCCATCTCAAGGGCGACCTCATGCTGCGTGGCTCGTTACTCGCGCACTGCCTGGCGCGGCTGATGCGGCCGGTGCCGCGCGTGGCGCTGGGACGCATGCTGGTCGGCGTTGCCAACAGCGCGATAGACATTTCCGACGGTTTGGTTGCGGACCTGGGACACATCTGCGAACGCTCCGCGGTTGGTGCGGCGATCGAGTTCGCCGCGGTACCGTGTTCCGCGGAATTGATGCCGCTGCGGGGACACGCGTTGGTGACGCGGGCGATCCTGGCCGGCGGTGACGATTACGAGTTGTGCTTTACGGCGCTCACGGGACACAGATCCGCGATCGAGGCATTGTCTGGTCAGACCGGACTGGCGTTGACGCGCATTGGCAGGATCGTTGCGGGCAAAGAGGTCGTGGTCGTGGACCAGGCCGGCAAGCCGATGAGCGTGACGGATGGAGGCTTCGATCACTTCCGCTGAGGTTTACGGCCGGCCGTCATTGCGATTCGTGGTTTCGCACCCGGCGCATTTCATCGCTTTCGGATTCGGCGTCGGCCTGTCTCCGGTCGCGCCCGGGACCTTCGGCACATTGGCTGCGCTGCCGCTGTACGCCTGGCTTGCGCCGCGCCTCGACAAACAGGAGTTCCTGCTGCTGCTCGCGCTCATGTTCATTGTCGGAGTGTGGGCGTGCGAGGTCAGCGGCAGGAGACTCGGCGTGCACGACCACGGCGGCATGGTGTGGGACGAAGTTACTGCATTTCTGGCGGTGCTGTTCTTCACGCCGGCGTCGCCGCTGTGGCAGGGCTGCGCGTTTCTGCTGTTCCGGCTGTTCGACATCGTAAAGCCGATGCCGATACGCTACTTCGAGCGCAATTTGCGCAACGGTCTGGGTGTGATGTTCGACGATGTGCTGGCGGCCTTCTACGCGATGCTTTGCCTGGCCGGGTGGAAGTTTCTTTTCGGGTAGAACATGGAGGCTGAGCTTTACGCACTAGCGGGGAAAGTCGGCGATGCGCTGAAAGCGCGCAAACTGATGCTGGCTACGGCGGAATCGTGCACCGGGGGCTGGGTTGGGCAGGTCATCACCATGGTGCCCGGCAGTTCGCATTGGTTCGATCGCGGTTTCGTCACTTACACCGACGACGCCAAACAAGAGATGCTGGGCGTGCGCGCGGAGACGCTGAAAAAGTTCGGCGCGGTTTCCGAGCAGGCGGTTCGCGAGATGATCAAAGGTGCGCTGTCGCACAGCAAGGCCCACGTGGCACTGGCGGTGAGCGGCATCGCCGGTCCCGACGGCGGCTCGCCCGGCAAGCCGGTCGGGACGGTGTGCCTGGCCTGGGGAAAAAAGACGGGCGCGCCGCCGTACAGCGTGATCCGCCATTACGCGGGAGACCGCGACGCCGTGCGCAGGCAGTCCGTCATCGCCGCGCTGGAGGGTGTGCTGGCGTTGCTCGAAAAGCCCTGAGTTCAGCAACACCGGGAGGAATTCCGCCTTCAGACGGCCGGATACCTTGTGCCATAATGGCCGCTTCAAAAAATGAGGTGAAACGCATGGACGAAAACAGAAGCAAGGCGCTGGCCGCCGCCTTGTCGCAAATCGAAAAACAGTTCGGCAAGGGCTCGATCATGCGCCTTGGCGAGAAGGAAGTGGCCAAGGACCTCGAAGTGGTCTCGACCGGCTCGCTGGGCCTGGACCTGGCGCTGGGCATCGGCGGCCTGCCACGGGGGCGTGTCGTCGAAATCTACGGCCCGGAATCTTCGGGCAAGACCACGCTGACGTTGTCGGTGATCGCGCAGATGCAGAAGTTGGGCGGCACCGCCGCATTCATCGACGCCGAGCATGCGCTCGATCCGCAATACGCGCAGAAACTCGGCTGCAACGTTTCTGAACTGCTGATCTCGCAGCCCGACAACGGCGAACAGGCGCTCGAGATCACCGACATGCTGGTGCGCTCGGGCTCGGTGGACGTGGTGGTGATCGACTCGGTGGCGGCGCTGACGCCGAAAGCCGAAATCGAGGGCGAGATGGGCGAGCCGCAGATGGGACTGCAGGCGCGGCTGATGTCGCAGGCGCTCCGAAAGCTCACCGCCAACATCAAGCGCTCCAACACGCTGGTGATTTTCATCAACCAGATACGCATGAAGATCGGCGTCATGTTCGGCAACCCGGAGACCACCACGGGCGGTAACGCGCTCAAGTTCTACGCCTCGGTGCGCATCGACATCCGCCGCACCGGCTCGATCAAAAAGGGCGAAGAGGTGATCGGCAACGAGACCCGCGCCAAAGTGGTGAAGAACAAGGTCGCGCCGCCGTTCCGCCAGGCCGAGTTCGACATCCTTTACGGCGAAGGCATTTCGCGCGAAGGCGAGATCATCGAACTGGGCGTGCTCTACAAGCTGATCGAGAAATCCGGCGCCTGGTACAGCTACGGCAAGGACCGCATCGGCCAGGGCAAGGACAACACCCGCGACTTCCTCAAGAGCAATCCGGAGGTGGCGAAGGAGATCGAGTCCAGGATCCGCGCCCATGTCGCCGAAAAGCCGCTGGCCCAGGTGGCCGTCGCCGAGGAGTAATGCACTAACTTGGCCACCGCACTCAGCCTGCGCGCCAGGGCACTGAATGCGCTGGGGCGGCGCGAACACTCGCGTCAGGAACTGCGGGCCAAGCTCCAACCTTTTGCTGAAGATCCCGACGAGCTGGAGGCATTGCTTGATGAGCTGGAAAAGCGCGGCTGGCTCTCGGAGGCGCGTTTCGTCGAGCAGTTGACGACTACGCGGCGGCGCAAGTTCGGCGCCGCGCGCATCGTCCACGAACTGCGCGAGAAGGGTGTGTCGGATGACGCGATCTACGCAGCGCAAGTGCAGCTGAAGGCCGGCGAAGTCGAGGCGGCGCGCATAGTGTGGAAAAAGAAGTTCGGCAAACTGCCGCGGTCGCTGCAGGAGCGCGGCAAGCAGGCCCGTTTTCTGGCCAGCCGGGGGTTTTCAGCCGAGGTCGTGTACCAGGTTCTGAAAGGCTCCGACGAGCACGAATGACGGTGCCCGGGCGGCGAGGAATGCAATAGAATTCAATCAGGTAATCGCCCGATTTGTACCGGTCGAATTTCGAGTTCCAACGCTTATGCAGTTCATGACAAGCAACGAAATCCGCAGTCGCTTCTTCGGCTATTTCAAGCGTCAGGGTCACACCATCGTCCCCTCCAGCCCGCTGGTCCCGGGCAACGATCCGACGCTGTTGTTC
>JAXIOX010000302.1:0-3025 GCA_045403275.1 Burkholderiales bacterium
CTGCGCTGGGTCAGCATCAACATGAGACCAGCGGGACGATTGACGATGGGAACCAGGACGGCGGCTGGTATCGCGCGGCCTTCACGCCCTGGCAATCGGAAACCATCGCCCTGGCTTTTCGCGGCGGCAGGCGCAGGGCGCGCGAGGCGTTGTTCGAGCCGTGGCCGGAACAAGGAAACCATCGTGCCCGCCGCGCCGTAACCGAGCAGCGCCACGCTGATGATCATGTAGGCAAAGTGATGCCATTGAATGATGGCGAACAACCGCGTTAGCAGGATCTCGTAAGCTAGTGCGGCTGCCGACACCAGCGACACCGACACACCCAGACCGGGCGGCAGTTTGCCGTGTTGTGCGGCGTCTTCAGACATGGTGCGCGTTGCCGGAGTGTTGCGTCGCGGATCGCTCGAAGCCCGGGCGGCGCGGCAATGCGCGGTCAGTGCCTGCCGGTAAGTGGAACAAAACGCACAGGCAGCATCTGTCGGCTCACCACCGAGCCGTCCGGCCTTTTCTCGATCAGCATCAGCTGCTGGGTGAGGAAACTCGTGCCCACCGGGATCACCATGCGCCCGCCGGGCTTGAGCTGCTGCACCAGCGGCACCGGAACGTGACTCGCGGCCGCGGTGACCATGATGCCGTCGAAGGGCGCCTGCGAGGGCCAGCCGTAATAGCCGTCGGCGATTTCCACCTCCACGTTTCGATAGCCGAGTTGAGCGAGTCGTTTTTTTGCCTGGATCCCGAGCGGCTCGATGATTTCCATCGTGTACACCTTCCCGGTGAGCTCTGCCAGCACTGCCGCTTGATAGCCCGAACCGGTACCGATTTCCAGTACGACGTGGCCGGGCTCGGGCCGCAGCAGATCGGTCATCAATGCCACGATGTAGGGCTGAGATATGGTCTGCCCGTTACCGATCGGCAGCGGCCGATTCTCGTAGCCGTGGCGCTGCTGGGCCGCCGGCACGAACAGGTGGCGCTGCACCCTTCCCATGACTTCGAGCACTCGCCGGTCGAGCGTCCGGCTTCCCGTTTCCAGCGGGGTCGACGCGGCCATACGCTCGATCTCGCGAACCATCTCGCGCCGCGCCGCGGCGTAATTGTCCTCACCGCGGGCAATGCTCGCAAAGAACAGCACCGCGAACAGTCCGCCTCTGGCGATCCGCAGCAATAGGACACGAAAGGTGGGAAGTCGAGTGCACCACATGCTCGGGTACAAGTATGGGGCAAACGGCGTCGCGGGGTACCGCAGGCGCCCGGGGCGGCAAAATGGGAAGGTGCTAGGCTCCGGTGGCGGTCGTCGCCCTCGTTTCCGACGCGACTTTGACGACGCGTGTCCAGCCGTAGGAATCGGCGGCACGACCGTACTGGATGTCGGTCAACGCCTTGTACAACCGCTGCGCCACCGGCCCCGGCTCGCCGCTGGCGAAGGCGTAGTCGCGGCCCTGATAGCCGAAGCGGCCGACCGGCGCGATCACGGCGCCAGTGCCGATTCCAAACGCTTCGGTGATCCTGCCTGTCTCGATGTCGCGCAGGACGTCGCGGATGTCGATGCGGTCCTCGCTCACGCTGTAGCCGAGATCGGGCGCGAGCTTAAGCAGGGAATCACGGGTGATGCCCGGCAGGATGGCTCCGGACAAGGCCGGCGTGCGGACGTGCTTACCCTCGTAGACGAAGGCGATGTTCATGGCGCCGACTTCGTCCACGCAGCGGCGGTCCACGGCATCCAGCCACAGCACCTGCTGATATCCCGCCGCGAGCGCCTTCTCGGTCCCGGTCAGGCTGCCCGCGTAGTTGCCCGGGGTCTTGGCTTCACCGGTTCCGCCACGCACCGTGCGCACGTACTGGTCGGAAACGAACACCGATACCGGCTTGAAGCCGCCGGAAAAGTAAGGTCCGACCGGACTGAGGATGATGTAATGCAGAAAGTCGCGACTGGCGCGCACTTCGAGCGTGTTCTCGGTGGCGATCATCACCGGACGGATATAGAGCGACGCGCCCTCCTGCTTCGGCGTCCAGGCATGCTCCAGCCGCACCAGTTCCGAGATTGCCTGAACGTGCTCGCCGATATCCACTTTCGGCATCGCCATGCGGGCGGCCGAATTGTTGAAGCGCTCCGCATTCTTCTCCACCCGGAACAGGTTGAGATTGCCGTCGGGGCGGCGATAGGCCTTGGTGCCGTCGAAAATCATCTGGCCGCAGTGAAAAACTTCCGCAGCGGGATCGAGCGCAAGCGGCCGGTACGGCCCGATCACCGCATCGTGCCAGCCTTTCTCCGCAGTGTAGCGTTGGGTAAACATGCGGCTCGTGAACACGCGTCCGAAGCCGAGTTCCTTCGGAAGGCTCTTCGGCACGGCATCGTCCACCGGTTCCACGCGGATCCTGATTCCCGTCATTCCTTTTTCTCCTCGAGGAAATGCGCCGTCAGCGCCTTCCATTCGTCGTCCGGCGTCATGTCTGCGGGTTTGCGTCCGGCGCGCCGATACCAATAACCCGCGTTGGACAGATCGCCTTCGACCCGGTGCAGATGGGCATGCACCAGTGCCGACGTCGTTTCGTTCTCATGCTCCTGGACGATGGCATGCGCGCGGTCCCAGTCGCCCTTACGGGCAAACCACAGGGCTTCCAGCATCGGGCTCAGTCCGGACAACGGCTTATTGCGCGACGTCGTGCGCTCGAATTCTTGCACATTCATAGCTTAAGATCAGGGCCGAGGTCCGAGGTACGAGGGCCGAGTGGAACGACGAATCACACTACTTCCGTGACAGTCGTAACCACCGTGATATTTCTTCTCTCGCCGGGCTTGTGTTCGATTGGCATTTCGTTGCCCCCTTGCGGCGAAGGTTCTTAACGCAGGCTGTCGGCCGTCCTACGCCGTCTTGGTGCTCGCATCGAGCTCGGCGCCCTGGTCGTCGAGAAACTCCTTTTTCACATACCGGGTGCTGTAACCGTTGAACAAATGGCCGAGCAGTCCGCGGTCGAGATCGCTGGTGCCCATATACCAGTCGGCAACCGGGTAAGTCAGGTTCATATT
>JAXIOX010000207.1:0-6312 GCA_045403275.1 Burkholderiales bacterium
AGCCAAGCTGCCCCGTCCTGTTGAGAATTATTGGTTACTTGGAAGAAACCGCGCTACGGATTTGTTCCAGTGCGGTCGGGTCTTCGAGCGTGGTAAGGTCACCAGGATCGCGCCCTTCGGCCAGCGCCTGGATGCTGCGCCGGAGTTGTTTTCCGGAGCGTGTTTTCGGCAGCATGGTGACGAAATGCACGCGCGACGGACGGGCAATCGCGCCACTCTGCGCATCCACGGCCGCCATCACTTCCGTTTCCTGTGCCGCGCGCAGCTCCGGAGTGGCAATCGTGGCCGCATCCTTCACCACGGCGAACGCCAGCGGCATCTGGCCCTTCAGTTGATCGGTCACGCCCACCACCGCGACTTCCGCGATGTTCGGATGCGCCTGTACCGCTTCCTCGATCTCGCGGGTGCCCAGGCGATGTCCTGCGACGTTGATGACGTCATCGGTGCGCCCGAGAATGAAGTAGTAGCCGTCCTTGTCGCGGATTCCCCAGTCGAAGGTCGAATACACCATCGTCGACTTGAAAGTGCTGAAGTAGGTGCGGACGAAGCGCTCGTCGTCGCCCCATACGGTGGACAGGCATCCCGGCGGCAGCGGCGGCGCGATCGCCACCACGCCCTTCTCTCCCGGGCCTGCCTCTGATGCATCGGTTTCGCGCAGCAACTTCAGGTCATAGCCGTACGCCGGGAAACTCGGGCTGCCGAATTTCAGCGGCGTCTGTTCCACGCCCGGAACCGCGGTCAGGATCGGCCATCCGGTCTCGGTCTGCCAGTAGTGGTCGATGACCGGCTTGCCGAGCGCGTCGGAAATCCACCGATGGGTCGGCTCGTCCAGCGGTTCGCCCGCCAGGAACAGGTGCTTGAGTGACGAAATGTCGTACTTCCTGAGATAGGCGGGATCCTGTTTTTTCAGCACCCGTATTCCGGTCGGCGAGGAGAACATCACCCGCACCCTGCGCTCCTGCACGATCTTCCACCAGATGCCCGGGTCCGGGCGGATCGGCAGGCCCTCGTACACGATGGTCGTCATTCCGCGAATCAGCGGCGCGTACACGATGTAGGAGTGACCCACTACCCAGCCGATGTCCGAGGTCGTGAACATGGTCTCGCCGGGCTCGCCGCAGAAAATATGCTGCATCGACGCGGCCAGCGCCACGCCATGTCCGCCGGTGTCGCGCTGCACGCCCTTGGGCTTGCCGGTGGTTCCCGAAGTGTAGAGGATGTAATTCGGTTCGCTGGACTCGAGCCAGGTGACCGGCACGTCGGGATTCGGATGCTGCCTCGCCAGTGCCGTGTAATCGAGATCGCGCCCCGGGGTAAGCGTCATTTCCCTGTCGATACCACGGTTGACGATCACAACTTTCGTCGGCGGCGTCGCCGATAGCCGAATCGCCTCGTCTACCAGGTGCTTGTAGGGAATTGCCTTGCCGCCACGCATTCCGGCATCAGCCGTCACCATCAGTTTCGGACGCGCATCGTCGATGCGTGTCGCCAGGCTCGCAGATGCGAAACCGCCGAACACCACCGAGTGAATGGCACCGATGCGCGCGCACGCCAGCATCGCGAAAATCGCTTCGGCGATCATCGGCATGTAGATCAGCACGCGATCGCCCTTCCCCGCGCCGAGTCCCTGCAGCACTGAGGCGAAGCGGTTCACCTCTGCATGCAGCTCGCGGTAAGTGTAGGCGCGTTCCTGGCCGGTTTCCGTGGAGATATAAACCAGCGCTTTCTGGTCGCCACGCGTGGCGAGATGCCGGTCCAGTGCGTTATGGCAGAGATTGGTCAGTCCGCCGACGAACCATTTCGCAAACGGCGGACGGCTGTAATCGAGGACACGATCGAACGGCCGATGCCAGTGGATCAGGCGCGCCTGTTCGGCCCAGAACGCTTCACGTTCCACCATCGAGCGGCGATAGAACTCGGCATATTTCTCGGCCATTCTCCCCTCAATTCTTCGTCACGAGTTTCATCATTTTTTTCCCCCGCTATGTTTTCCTTTGCGTCCTTCGCGTCCTTCGCGTTGAAAGCCTTTGAGCGGCTCGTTCACGAGCCGTCATTCCTACCCAACTATCCGATCTTGACAACTGTGCGGCCGCGAACCTGCGCCTTCATCACCTTGTCGAAGACGCCGGGCAGATCGGCGAAGTTCACAGTGGTGGCGATGTTCTTGAGATTCCGTGGTTTCAAATCGGTCCCCAGACGCTTCCAGACTTTCTCGCGAAGCCCCATTGGCGTATTCACCGAGTCCACGCCCAGCAGGCTTACCCCGCGCAGGATGAACGGCATCACCGTGGTATTGAAGGTATGGCTCGCTGCGAGCCCGATACTCGCCAGCGTACCGCCAACCTGCATGGTACTGGCGATCCAGGACAGCACGTCGCCGCCGAGGTTGTCCACCGCGCCGGCCCAGGTGGCCTTATCGAGCGGCTTGACCCGGGAAAGATCGAGGCTGCTCCTGAGCATGACTTCGGCCGCGCCGATACGCTTCAGGTACTCGCTTTCCGCTTCTTTCCCGGTGAGCGCAACCACGCGAAAACCGCATGCTGAAAGAATGTCCACCGCAATGCTGCCCACGCCGCCGGTGGCGCCGGTCACGATCACCGGACCGTTTGCCGGTTTCAAGCCCTCGTGCTCCATGCGCTCGACCGCAAGCGCGGCGGTATATCCCGCAGTCCCCAGCGCCATCGCTTCGAAAACATCCAGGCCCTTGGGCATCGGTACCACCCAGCCGGCGGGAATGCGGGCGTATTCGGCATAACCGCCGTCGTGCGCCACGCCGATATCGTAGCTGGTCGCGATCACGGCATCGCCTTTTCTGAAGCGCGTATCGGCGGATTCCACTACTGTTCCGGACAGGTCGACGCCGCCCACGCAGGGGAAGCGGCGGATGATCTTGCCGGCGCCGCTGGCAGCGAGCGCGTCCTTGAAATTGACGCTCGAGTACGCGACCTTGATGACGACGTCGCCGGCATCGAGCTCATCCAGCCTCATGTCCGTGAAGCGGCCGGCGACTTTGCCGTCATCGTTGAATATCCGGTAGGCCCTCAGGGTCGTCATAGTTTCCTCTTGGATCAGGCTAAAACTTGAATCTCACCACGAAGCACCCCCTCTCTCCAACTCTCTCCCACCGGGGGAGAGAGGGTACTAAAGCCCTTCGGCGTTCAAACTCCCTCTCCCCTCGCGGGAGAGGGCCGGGGAGAGGGGCTCAGGAAAGGTGCGGCTCACTCAGATACTGCCGGCTCTGCATTTCGGTGAGCCGGCTGACGGTGCGATCTGTTTCCGTACCGGAGCCGGCTCCGCGCAACAACTCGGGCAGGCGATCCTGGGCGGACAGAATCAGCTTGACGCGACGGTCGTAGAACTCGTCCACCAACCAGGTAAAGCGCCTGCGCCGGTCTGCGTCCCCGGCAGCGAAATGCTGCAATTGCGAAATGAGGACGGTATGGAAGCGTCTTGCCAGCTCGATATAATCGGCCTGACCGCGCGGCCCGTTACATACCGAATGGAACTCGAACCAGGCCACACCCGGAGCCACGCGTTTCGCCCTGAAAACGCGCCCTTCGATTTCCAGATCGACATCGCGCTGGCCGGCGGTGCCCGCGACCGATTCGAAAGTCTGTTCCATCGCCGTTTCGGCAACCGCATCGAGCGGAAAGTGATAGACGCCTTCCTTCTCCAGCACCCGCAACCGGTAGTCAGTACCGCCATCCACCTGGATCAGGTCGAGGTGGCTCTTGAGCAATTTGATCGCCGGCAGGAACTGGCCGCGCTGCAGTCCGTGCAGATAAAGGTCGTCCGGATGCTGGTTGGAGGTGGTCACCAGGACCGCTCCCTGGTCGAACAAGCCGGCGAGCAGATTGCGCATCAGCATCGCATCGCCGATGTCGGAGACCTGGAACTCGTCGAGGCACAGCAACCGGGCTTCGGCGGATATTTCGGCGGCGATGCGCGCCAGCGGATTTTCCTCGCCCTGAACCGTCTTCAGACGATGATGGATCTGCTGCATGAAGCGGTGGAAGTGCACGCGATGCTTGCGTTCGACCGGCAGCGCCTCGAAAAAGGTGTCCATCAGGAAACTCTTGCCCCGGCCCACGCCTCCCCACAGGTACAGTCCGCGAACCGGGCGACGGCGCTGGAACATGCGCAGCCACGACTGCCCCGGGTGTTCCGTATCCGCCAGTTCGCGGTGCAGCCGCTCGAGGTGCCCGAGCGCCTCGATTTGCGAGGGATCGAGGGCGAATCCGTGCTCGAGGGCAACCTGCCGGGCAAGAAGGGAAAAGCTGCCCTGCTCGACCTCCCGTGCCGGCTGGGGGAACATCAGAGATTGATCGTGCGCTTGTCCACGCCCAGTGCCGCCTCGTGCAGTGCCTCGGACAAGGTCGGGTGCGCATGGACGATGCGGGCGATGTCTTCGGCGGCAGCGCCGAATTCCATCGCTACTACGGCTTCCGCGATCAATTCCGATGCGTACGGACCGATCATGTGCACGCCGAGGATGCGGTCGGTCCTGGCATCCGCGAGCATCTTCACGAAGCCGGTGGTTTCACCGATGGCGCGGGCACGGCCGTTGACGATGAAGGGAAACTGGCCGGACCGGTAATCGATGCCCTTGGCTTTCAACTCCTGCTCGGTCTTGCCGACCCAGGCGATCTCGGGCGCGGTATAGATCACCCACGGCACCGTCTCCAGATTCACGTGTCCGGACTGGCCGGCGATCATTTCGGCAACCGCGACCCCCTCTTCAGATGATTTATGCGCAAGCATCGGACCGCGCACCACGTCGCCGATCGCGTAAACATTGGCCAGGTTGGTGCGGCAATGGTCGTCGACTTCAATGAATCCGCGGCTGTCGAGCTTGAGACCGACCGTTTCCGCGCCCAGGTTTGCCGATTGCGGCGCACGCCCGACCGCCACGACGAGCACATCGAATTCCGCCTTTTGTTCCCCCTTGGGATCGGCGTATTCGACGACGACACCCTTCTTCGAGGTTTTGACCGCCCCGATTTTCACACCGAGACGGATATCCAGACCCACCACCTTGGTAAACACCCGCAGCGCTTCCTTGGCGACCTGCTCGTCGGCCGCCTGCAGGAAATTCGGCAGCGCCTCGAGGATGGTCACCTGCGAGCCCAGCCGCTTCCAGACGCTGCCCATCTCCAGCCCGACCACGCCCGCCCCGATAACGCCCAGGCGCTTTGGCACCTGCGGCAGAGACAACGCGCCGGTGTTGTCGACGATCCGGTCGTTGTCCACCGCCGCGAATGGCAACTGCCGAGGGATCGAGCCGGTAGCGATGATCACGTGTCTGGCCTCGATCACCTCCGCCACATCGCCATTCCTGACCTCGATCTGATAAGCGGTTCCGCCGGCAACAAAACGACCGCGGCCGTGCATCGAGGCGACCTTGTTCTTGCGGAACAGCAGGCCGATGCCGCCGGTGAAGGTATCGACGATCTTGTCCTTGCGCGCCAGCATGGTGGCGATGTCGACCGCCACATCCTTTACGGTAATGCCGTGTTCGCCGAACTTGTGCAGCGCGCGCTCGTAGTTCTCCGAGGACTCAAGCAACGCCTTGGAGGGGATGCAGCCGACGTTCAGGCAGGTGCCGCCGAGGCTGGGCTTGCCTTTGGCATTCTTCCACTCGTCGATGCAGACGGTGTTGAGACCAAGTTGCGCCGCGCGGATCGCCGCAGTGTAGCCGCCGGGGCCGGCGCCGATCACTGCGACGTCAAAGCTTTTTGCCATATTTTTTCATTGATAACTTGAACCGCAGAGGCGCAAAGGCGCGAAGGAAACGCAAAGTGAGGACATCAATGAAAAGGGCATCCCACCCGGACTCCACACTCTCTGTCAATTTGCGGAATTGAACTTCCGATCAATTTCGCTTTTCTTTGCGTGTTCTTCTTTGCGCCTTTGCGTCTTTGCGGTGAGGATTTGCTAAAGATCGAGCAGCAGGCGAGAAGGATCCTCGAGGGCGTCCTTGATCGCCACCAGGAACAGCACGGCTTCGCGGCCGTCGATGATGCGGTGATCATAGGAAACCGCCAGGTAGTTCACCGGCCGGATCACGATCTGTCCGTTTTCCACGATCGGCCGCTCCTTGGTTGCGTGAATCCCCAGGATCGCGCTTTGCGGCGGGTTGATGATAGGCGTGGAAAGCATCGAGCCAAACACCCCGCCGTTAGAAATCGAGAATGTTCCGCCGGTCAGCTCTTCGATGGTGAGCTTGCCGTCCTGGGCACGCTTGCCGTAATCCGCGATGCTCTTCTCGATGTCAGCGAAGGTCAGCTGATCGCAGTTGCGCACGATCGGGAC
>JAXIOX010000291.1:0-3077 GCA_045403275.1 Burkholderiales bacterium
CGGCACCCTGAGGTTTCCGACCTTGCGGCTTTCGGATTCGACGAACACCGGCCGCCGCGGATCCAGGCCCTCGAGTTTTTGCCACAGCCGGCTCTCGAACATCTTCTGCGAAGGCTGTAGCTCGCCGGGCAGGTCGCCCAGCAGGGAGCCGCGGTGCGCGGCCAACTGCTCCAGGTCGAACGTCTGTGCACCGTGTCTTTCGAGATGCCGCAACAGGATGGTCTTGCCGGAACCGGTAAGGCCGCAGATCACGCGATAGACGAGTTTTCCGGTCACGGCTTCGATGCCGGCGACCACCGCGAGGCGGTAGGCCTTGTATCCGCCGGCCAGCCGCTTCACGTCCCAGCCGATCTGGCGCATGACTTGGCTCATGGCCGCGCTGCGCTGCCCGCCGCGCCAGCAGTAGATCAGCGGCCGCCAGTTCCTCGGCTTGTCGGCGAAGCTCGCTTCGATGTGCCGGGCGATGTTGCGCGCGACCAACGCCGCGCCGACTTTTCTGGCCTCGTACGGCGAAACCTGAACGTACAGCGTGCCGACGCGCGCGCGCTCGTCATCGTCGAGCACCGGGCAGTTGATCGCGCCGGGAATGTGGTCCAGAGCAAACTCGGCGGGCGAACGCACATCCACGATGTCGTCGAATTCGGATAGCTGTGCTACCGTGACCGTGTCCTGATTCATTTTTTGAAGCGCACTGCCCGGGATACGGGAGACATCAGTTTACACGCGCGGCCGTCGGCACTTTTTTTCGTTTTTCGGGTACGCTGGGCGCGAGCAGGGCGCGCAGGCGGCGGTAGATGTTGTCAAGGATACGAGGCTGCGCTTCGACGGCGGGATGGATGCCGTCGGACTGGAACCACTCGCGTTTGTCGGCGAAGCCTTGCAGCATGAATGGAACCAGCGATGCGTTCTGTTGTCTAGCCACCTCGGCGAACAGCGCTTCGAAGCGGCGCCTGTAAACCTGGCCGTAGTTGGGTGGTATGCGCATTCCCACCAGGAGAACCTTGGCACCGGATTTGCGCGAGGCTTCGACAATGGCGATGAGATTGCGGCGGATTTGCTCGATTGAATTGCCGCGCAGGCCGTCGTTCCCGCCGAGCTGGACGATGACCACCGCCGGCTGGTGCTCCGCAAGCGTGGCGACGATGCGATTGCGGCCGCCGAGCGTGGTCTCGCCGCTGATGCTGGCGTTGACGACGGTGTAGTCGAGCCGGTCGCGCTTGAGCCGGTGTTCCAGCAGGCTCACCCAGCCGCTGCCTTGCGGCAGACCGTAGCCCGCCGACAGGCTGTCGCCGAAGACCAGTATCGTCCGGGCGGCATGCGCAGGCGCAACCGCAGTCAGGACCAACAGCAAAAGAAATCGCAGCCTCATGTCTCAGGAACCTTTTCCGCCAATTGTGAAGGCGGTGGGATTGACGAAGCAAGTCTCCACCGGCACCACCACGCTCACCATCCTCGAGGATATCTCGCTGGAGATCGCGCCCGGGGAAGCCTGCGCGATCCTCGGCGCGTCCGGCTCGGGCAAGACTACACTGCTTGCGCTGCTCGCAGGACTGGACGTGCCCACCGCCGGGGAAGTGCACATCAACGGCGCCAACCTGTTCGCGCTCGACGAGGACGGCCGCGCGCGCCTGCGCCGCAACCAGGTTGGCTTCGTGTTCCAGTCATTCCAGCTGCTTCCGGCGTTGACCGCGCTGGAAAACGTGATGCTGCCGCTCGAGCTCGCCGGCAAGAATGGTGCGCGCGAGAAGGCCGCGGCCTGGCTGGCGCGAGTGGGCCTGGCCGAGAGGCTCGCGCATTATCCGCGGCAACTTTCCGGCGGGGAGCAGCAGCGCGTAGCGGTGGCGCGAGCGTTCGCCGCCGAGCCGCGGCTGCTGTTCGCAGACGAGCCGACCGGCAACCTCGACTCGGCCACCGGCGAGGAAATAATCTCGCTCATGTTCGCGCTCAACCGGGAGAGCCGCACCACGTTGCTGCTGGTGACCCACGACGAGGCGATTGCCCGGCGCTGTCCGCGCCAGCTCAAGCTTGCTGCCGGGAGGCTGACCAGCGATGAGCGCCGTTGATCGCTTGACTGCCGGTGCCGTGCTGCGGCTGGCGGTCCACATGCTTGGTCGCGACTGGCGTGCGGGCGAGCAGCGTGTGCTTGCCGTGGCGCTGATTATTGCGGTGGCAAGTCTGACCACGGTGGCCTTCTTTGCCGACCGGGTGGGGCGCACGCTCACACGCGAAGCCAACCAATTGCTCGGCGCCGACCTGGTCGTGGTCTCCGACGCGCCGATCGCGGAATCGTTCCGCAGCGAGGCGAGGCACCTCGGGCTCGCCGTCACCGAAGCCGTACGCTTTCCCAGCATGACGCAGGCGAAAGATCGTGCGCTGCTGACCGAAGTAAAGGCGGTGTCGGCGGGTTACCCACTGCGGGGCAAACTGCGCATCCGCGAGGGCGCTGCCGGGCCGGACTTCGAACCCGCGCGCATTCCGGCGCCGGGAAGCGTCTGGGTAGACGATCGTCTGTTGCGCCGGCTCGATGTGAGTATCGGCGATCGCGTTGCTCTCGGAGAGCGCGAGTTCACGGTGGCGGCGATGGTGAGCGAGGAACCGGAATCGAGCGCCGGATTTCTCAATCTCGGCCCGCGGCTGATGTTCAACGTGGACGATCTCGCTTCCACCGCCCTGGTGCAGGCCGGCAGCCGGATTTCGTACCGCCTGTTCGTGGCCGGCGAAACGCAAGCCGTGGCGGCGTTTCGCGATTACGCCGCGCGCACGGTTCGACCGGGGCAGCGGGTCGAGGACATCCGCGAAGCGCGGCCGGAAATCAATTCAGCGCTGGCTCGCGCCGAGCGCTTTCTCGGCCTGTCCGCACTGCTGACGGTTATTCTCGCCGGCGTTGCCGTGGCGATGGCAGCGCGTCGCTATCTGCAGCGGCATCTGGACGCCTGCGCGATCATGCGCTGTCTGGGCGCGAGCCAGACGCTGATCCTGACCTTGCATGTGCTGCAGTTCGCAATCGTCGGATTGATCGCCAGCGCGATCGGTTGTGGCATCGGTTTCCTGTGCCAGTACCTGCTCGCGGCGCTTCT
>JAXIOX010000220.1:0-7982 GCA_045403275.1 Burkholderiales bacterium
CTCGAGGCACAGGAGGGCCGTCTTTTCTCTCCGCTCGCCTATACCAAGACCTACGCCATGGCTGCGGCGGCGGGCCTCGCGGTGACGCTGATCCCGGTGTTGATGGGTTATCTGATCCGCGGGCGCATCCCGGCGGAACAGAGAAACCCGCTTAACCGCTTCCTGATCGCGCTCTACCGGCCGATGCTCGATGCCGTGCTGCATTTCCCGAAAAGCGCTGTTGCCATCGCCGCGCTGGTGGCCGTGGCCACGCTCTGGCCAGCCGCGAAACTTGGCGGCGAGTTTATGCCACCACTCGATGAAGGCGACCTGCTCTACATGCCTTCGGCGCTACCGGGCATTTCCGCGGGCAAGGTATCGGAGCTGTTGCAGCAGACCGACCGGTTAATCAAGACCGTACCGGAGGTGGCAAGCGTATTCGGCAAGGCAGGCCGTGCGGAGACCGCGACCGATCCGGCGCCATTGGAAATGTTCGAAACAACCATCCAGTTCAAGCCCCGCGATCAGTGGCGGGCCGGCATGACGACGGACAAGCTGGTCGAGGAACTGGACCGCATCGTCAAGGTGCCGGGACTCTCGAACATCTGGGTGCCGCCGATCCGCAATCGTATCGACATGCTCGCTACCGGCATCAAGAGCCCCGTGGGCGTGAAGGTGGCAGGAATGAGCCTGGCGGAGATCGACCGCATCACTGCCGAGGTCGAGCGTATCGTAAAGCGAGTGCCGGGCGTCTCGTCCGCGCTCGCTGAACGACTCACCGGCGGCCGTTACGTGGACGTAATCATCGATCGTGACACCGCCGCACGCTACGGCATGAATATCGCCGACGTGCAGAGCATCATCTCCGCGGCTATCGGCGGCGACAACATTGGGGAGACCGTCGAGGGCCTGCAACGCTTTCCAATAAACGTACGGTATCCGCGCGAAGTGCGCGATTCGGTCGAGAAACTGCGTCAGTTGTCGATTCTGACGGAACGCGGAGCACAGATCCGGCTCGGCGATGTCGCAGCGATCCGGATTAGCGACGGCCCGCCCATGCTGAAGAGCGAGAACGCCCGATTATCGGGCTGGGTGTACATCGATATTCGGGGGCGCGATCTCAGCTCCGCGGTACGCGACATGCAGCAGGCGGTGACGCAAGAGGTGCGGCTGCCGGCCGGCTATTCGATCTCCTGGTCCGGCCAGTTCGAGTTCCTGGAACGTGCGACCGCGAAACTGAAAATCGTCGTACCGGCCACACTGCTCATCATCTTCGTGCTGCTGTACCTGACCTTTAAGCGCTTCGACGAGGCCTTCCTGATCATGGTCACACTGCCGTTCGCCCGGGTGGGCGGAATCTGGCTGCTGTGGTTACTGGGGCACAACGTCTCCGTGGCCAGCGCGGTGGGTTTCATCGCACTCGCCGGTGTGGCGGCGGAATTCGGAGTGATCATGCTGCTGTACCTGAAGCATGCCTGGGATGCGCGTCTGGCCAAGGGTAAAATCAGCGAGGCCAATCTGCTCGACGCCATCCGTGAAGGCGCGGTGCTGCGCGTGCGTCCCAAGGCCATGACCGTAGCGGTGATCATCGCCGGACTCTTGCCTATCATGTACGGCACGGGGACCGGCTCCGAGGTCATGCAGCGCATCGCCGCACCGATGGTGGGAGGCATGATCACCGCGCCACTGCTGTCGATGTTCGTGATTCCGGCGCTGTATCTGCTCCTGCGCCGGCCGCGCGGCTTGCGCGTCGTGCATCCGCTACAGAAGACAACCGGCCATGAAGCCGCGTGACGCGCATGTGCCCGACGGCTACCGGGGCGACCGCCGCCGGGTGCATCGAAGCTTTTCCTTCTCAACGACCGGAACCGGGTTCAGGAGGACCCGTCAACCTTCCATTCCTGTTCGCACTTGGAAACGGGTTAATATACTTACGGGTAGATTGCTTCACGTGTCCGCGGTTTTTGCGTCAACTTGCAGTCGCGTAATATTAATGTCGTGTTATCAACCAAACCGTCATAGGAGCTGGAAATGGACGATAGCAAGCGAAATGCATTGACAGCGATCTCGGGTGCAGCACTTGCAGTAGCCGCAGCCGGGTTGTTCCTGAGCGCTACCGCAACCGTCGTCGCAGCGGATCCGCAGGAAGCCAAGGTGCAATGCGCGGGCGTCAATGCCTGCAAGGGCAAGAGCGACTGCGCGACTGCCACCAGCGCATGCCATGGGCAAAACGCCTGCAAGGGCCAGGGATGGCTGAAGATGACCGAGAAGCAGTGCCTGGGAAAAGGCGGGAAAGTGGAGAAAAGCTGAACCCGATGTAACAGGCTCGCGCCGGCAGCGGAAACGTCAGCCGAGCCAGCGTCCGGGCAACTGTCTGACGCTGTCGAGTATGCGCTGCCCGAGCGAGGATTCGCGCACCTGTTCGACGACCTGCACCTTGTGCGCCTTGACCAGTTTTGGCGCCTGCTTGTAGGCTAGGTAACGCTGCAGCGCGGCATGCACGTGGCCGCGCATCATTTTCACGTTCACAGGTTTGTTCAGGAAACGGAAGATCTGGGCCTGGTTGATCAGTTCGATGACCAGTTCGGAATCGGAAGCACCGGTGACGACGATGGACAGTATCTGGGGATTCTCCTGTTTCAGGAGTTTCAGCATCGCGGTCAGCTGGCTATGGCCGAAATCGACGTCTGTCACGACCACGGCAATTTCGCGCTTCTGCATCACCGCCAGCGCCGCGTCGAGGTCGGAGGCATAGGTAACCTGACAGAGGTCGCCAACCAGTTCGCGAACGACGCGGAAAATCTCCTCGTCCTTGTCGAGCACCAGCACGCCGGCGTCCATGTGCCGGGGCAACTCGGCGGCCACCGTCTTGGTGTCCGCGAGTTCGAGTGCGATGGTCACCGCCTCGACCACGATGGTCTGGAGTTCAGCGTTGTCCCATGGCTTGCTGATGAAGCGATAGACTTCGCCGTCGTTGATCGATCCGACAATGGCCGCCAGGTCGGAGTAGCCCGTGAGCAGTACGCGCACGCTGCGCGGTGAGATCTCGCGCGACTGGCGCAGCAGATCGACCCCCAGCATCGCCGGCATGCGCTGGTCACTGATTATCACGTGCATGAAGTACTTGCGGATAAAATCGAGCGCCTTGTTGCCGTCGGTAGTGGTGAACACGTGGTAACGATCGCGGAACAGCGATTTGAGCGCGGTCAGAATCCGTTCCTCGTCATCGACCAGCAGCAGGCGCGCCTTTCTCACACTGCTGTCGAGGCTGATGGCGCTGTCCCCGGTGACCGGCTGCGTCGGGTCCTGGGCCGGCATCGCGCCGCCACGGGCAGCCGGCGCGGTATGGAGCAGCCGCACCGCGTTTTGAAGCGCGGCTGCGGACGTGGCGGCGGTTTTCGGCGCCGGCGCCGTCGTATCGAGGCTGAGTGATACGTCGATCGCTTCGCGGATTGCCTCGGAAAACTCCTTCGCACTCGGAAAGCGCTCGTCTTTTTTCTTTGCCAGTGCCGTCTGCAGGACCCGGTCGATCAGCGGCGACAACCTGGAATTGATCCGGGAAGGATTTTCCGGGACCTGGTTCAGCACCTGCTGCATTACTTCGACCTTGCCGCCGCCGAACGGCTTCTTTCCGGTCAGGAGTTCGTAGGCGATAACGCCGATGGAATACAGGTCCGCCAGCGCATCGACTTCAGCGCCGAGAAACTGCTCCGGCGCCATGTAGTGCAGCGTGCCGAGCACGTCGCCGGCCTGCGTGAGCCCCGAGGCTTCGGTGCGGGCGATACCGAAATCGCCGATCTTGATGCGCCCGTCGTTGTTGATCATGATGTTCGAAGGCTTGATGTCGCGGTGCACGACGCCTTCGCCGTGCGCATGCCCGATGCCGTCGAGCAACTGGCGGATGATTTCCCCGCTTTCCCGGATTTCGTAGCTGTCGCCCCGCGAGAGGTGCTGCTTCAATGTCTTGCCGTTGACCAGTTCCATGACGATGTAGGCGATCTGGTCGTCCTCGCCGTAGTCGTATATCTGCACGATGCGCGGGTGCACCAGCCGGCCGACCGCGCGCGCCTCATGCCGGAAACGGCCGATGACGTGTTTGAGTTCTTCCGGGTCGAGCGAGGATTTGGTGACCACCTTGATCGCCACCCCGCGCGCGATTGCGGCATCGAAACCCTTGTACACCACGCCCATGCCGCCGCGCCCGAGCACACCCTGGATTTCGTACTTGCCGATTTTTTCGGGCAGCGTCATGTGTTACTGACTACTTGTCGATCTGCGCATCGGCAGGTGGCTTAAGCGGCAGGTGAACGGTGAATCGGGTGCCCTTGCCCACCTCCGACTGCACGTCGATCCGGCCTCCGTGCTGCTGGATGATCTTGTAGGAGATGGAGAGTCCGAGGCCGGTTCCCTTGCCGATCTCCTTGGTGCTGAAGAACGGATCGAAAATCTTCGGCAGCACCTCGGGCGCAATTCCCCTGCCGTTGTCCAGCATTTCGACCGCAACGCCCTCGCCCTCCCTGCGCGTCGTCAGGGTCATGATGCCTTTGGCGTTTTCCATTGCCTGCGCGGCATTGGTGATCAGGTTCAGGAATACCTGGTTGATCTGCGACGGGGAGCACACGATGGCGGGTATTTCTCCGAACTCCCGTTCCACGGTAACCGACTTGAGCAGATGCTTGGCAAGCAGCAGGGTGCTGGTAAGCCCGTCGTTCAGGTTGAAGCGGGTCACCTTGCTGCGATCCAGCCGGCTGAAGTCCTTGAGGTTGCCGACGATCTCCGCCATCTGTCCGGTACCGTACACACCGTCATTGACGAGCCCGGTCAATTCCTTTACCACGTCGCGGCTCTTCAGCGTCGAGACATGCTGCGAGACCACCGAGAACTGGCGTGCCAGCTGTTCCGGATTGGCGCCGTCGCCGGCCTGCAGCAGGGTGAGCAGTTGTTCGGTCTCGCTGAGCGCGTTCCCCAGTTCCGGCAGTTTTTCGGCCACCGTCCCCAGGCTGTTCTTGACGTAGGCGAGCGGCGTGTTGATTTCGTGTGCCACGCCCGCAACCATCTGCCCGAGAGAGGACATTTTTTCTGACTGGATCAATTGCGTCTCGGACTCCTTGAGGTGGCGCAGCGCGTCCGACAGCTCGCGGGTGCGCTCCTGCACCCGGTGTTCGAGGCCGACATTGGCCGCCCTGAGTTTGGCGCCGAGCCATCCGAGCAGGATCAGCAGCGACCCGGCATAGGCAATCAGGTACACGCGGAACAACTCCTTGCCCTGCAAGGTGGTCTCGAGTTCGCGGCTTAAGGAGTTGGCGAGACTGTCCAGGCGTGGTCCCGAAGTCAGGAGTGCGATCTGCGCGACCAATTTCTGTTCGGCTGGCTTGTGTTTGAGCAGCGCCTGGCCGGCGTCGTGGGTCTGTTCCGCCTTGGCCCGAAGCGCTTCGGGCATCGCGGCCATGGCGTTCCGCAGCTCGCCGAGCGCGGATTCGATGCTGCGGAACTGCGCCTCCTGTGCGAGCCAATAATAAAGCGGCGCGCCAGCCACCAACCGGTTGAGCAGCGCTTCGAGCCCCGGCACTCTGACCTTGAGCTGCGCCGCCTGCGCGCCTAGTTCCATGGCGTTGCCCACCAGTCCATTCAGGCCCGCTTTGGTGGCCGCGTTCTCGACTTTGAATTCCTCCACGAGCCGGGCCTTTTCCATGATCGCTTTCGCCAGGTCCGGCAGGCCGGTACTCAACACCGATGCGGGATCCTTGCCTGCTGCTTCGCCCAGTGCGCGCAGAGCCCTTTCGGCGACGGAACGGCGATCCACCGGCGGCAGGGCCGCCGCATCCGGTTCCAGGCTCGCCCGCAACACGTCGAAATCCCAACGGCCGTCAATTTCCTTCAGATCGCGCAACAGTCCCAGGATTTCGTTCTCTTCCCGCAAATCCACCGCCTGCGTCTTGTTGTACAAAAACACCAGCGCGGCGATCAACACCAAGGCGCCCACGCCAAGCAGGATGTTCTGAATGGTTTCCGATTTGTTCATTTTCCGTGTCTTTTGCCGGATCGATGACAGCGGCGCAGATCGCATTGGTGTGCGTTCAAATCCGCGCCCTTCGGTATTCCCTGCCGCAATTCTAACGCGTGCCCGGCTTTTCTTGGAAAAACAGCAGTATGCAGCATCGCAAAGGTTGCGGCTGACTAAGCGTCAGCGTCAAAAGAACATAGCGGGAAAGGCACAACGACCTTGATCGAGGTCCTCGCCAGGCGCTGCCGCACCCCCGTGGCATCCGGCCCGAACGGACATGCCACCGTGATTCCCGGCGGCGAATTCAGTTCCCGGCTATGGCCTCGGTTTCCAATTCCGCCAGCTGCGGCACAGACAGTTCGATGCCGAGTTTGTTCCAGTCCCTGATCTCGTCGCGCAGTTCGGCCGCAGTGAGCGGATTGGCTGCGAGCCAGCGTGCATCCAGCTCGAAGGTGAACGTGCTCTTCTTCCTGGATGCATGGATCGCCGGCAGCCGTACTTCCGAGCGGCTGCGGTGCAACAGCGCCGCCAGTCGCAACGCGACCAGCAGCGTCCAGTCGACGTCCTTCGTGACCATGCCGCGAAGCTTGTCGAGCGAGCCGCGATGCGCCAGCACCAGCAGCGACAGTTGCGCCTGTTCCATCTTGGAGAAGCCGGGCATGTCGGCGTGGCCGATGATATAAGAAGAGTGCTTGTGGTAGCCGGTATGCGCGACGGTGAACCCGATCTCGTGCAGGCGCGCCGCCCAGGAAAGCAGCCACATCGGGTACTCGCGCTGCGCCTTGTCGCCGCCCGCCAGCTGCTCGAACAGCTTCAGCGCCAGGCGTTCGACCCGATGCGCATGGTTGGACTCGACGTGGTACCGCTTCATGAACTGGCGCACCGTCAGTTCGCGCATGTCGCGATGATGCGCCCGGCCGATCATGTCCCAGAGAATGCCCTGGCGCATCGCGCCGTTGGACAGCGCCATGTGTTCGACGTCGAGTTCGGCAAAGATCGCGCTCATGATCGCGTACCCGCCGGGCAGCACCGCAATCCGGTCTTCCCGCAATCCCGGCAACGCCACCTTGGCCGCGTCGCCCGCCTTGAGCAATGCGCCGCGCAGACGCTCCATGCCGTCAATGGTCACCCCCGATGCGCTCCAGCCGTTGGCTTCGAGAATGTCGCCGATCGCACGCGCGGTGCCGGAAGAGCCAACCGCCTGCTGCCAATGCTTGCGCGAGAACTGCTTCCTGATCGTTTCCACTTCGATGCGGGCGGCCAGCTCCGCTTGTTTCATGTTGGACTTGCTGATCCTGCCGTTGGGAAAGTAGCTGAGGCTGTAGCTGACGCAGCCCATGTACAGGCTCTCGAGTTTGTGCGGCTGGTTGCCGGCGCCGATGATGAATTCGGTGGAACCGCCGCCGATGTCCACCACCAACCGCTTTTCCGGCGTCGCCGGCAGGCTGTGGGCGACTCCCAGGTAGATCAGCCGCGCTTCTTCGCGTCCGGCCACGACTTCGATCGGGAAACCGAGGGCCGCTTCGAACCGGGGCATGAACTCGTGGGCGTTCTTTGCGACCCTCAGGGTGTTGGTGCCGACCGCGCGCACCGCGTCGGGCGGCAATCCGCGCAGGCGCTCGCCGAAACGCTTGAGGCATTCGATCGCGCGCGCCTGCGCCGCGTCGTCGAGGTGCTTGTCGGCGGTCAGGCCGGCAGCGAGCCGAACCGGTTCACGCAACGAATCGAGGGGATAAATCTGCTCATCGACGACGCGTCCGACCTGGAGCCGAAATGAGTTGGATCCCAGGTCTACCGCCGCAATGGTCGGGGGCGTTTCCATCTCGGCCATTCTGCCTCAAAACCCCAAAGGCTAAGGAAACTCTCAACGCGGAGGACGCAGAGGACACGGAGGAAGGGTAAAAGAAAAAATTCGAGAGTTAGAACCCCCAATTGGCGAATGATCCACCAAAGTTGGAATAGGCGACCGAGGATCACTGACAGGCAACCCGCTTTTCAC
>JAXIOX010000012.1:0-3173 GCA_045403275.1 Burkholderiales bacterium
CGGCGAACTCGACGTCGACGATGCCGCCGCGGTCGTGTTTCAGATCGAACAGCCGGGTGTCGTTTGGATGGCTCTTGCGCATCTTGTCGCGCATCGCGCGGATCTCCCGTCTGAGCGCGGCACGGTCGCGCGGCCGGCGCAGCACCTCGACCCGGATGGCCTCGAAGCGGGCGCCGATTTGCGCGTCACCGGCGACCGCGCGCGCGCGCGTAAGGGCCTGGTGTTCCCAGATCCACGCGTCCTTGAACTGATAGTCGCGGAATGCGTCGATATTGCTCACCAGCAAGCCGGCCGCGCCGTTGGGCCGCAGCCGCAGGTCGGTTTGGTAGAGCACGCCGGCGGAGGTAGTGCTGGTGAGCAAGGTGTTGATGCGCTGCGCCAGCCTGGCGTAAGTCTCCGGCGCGCTCTCGTCCGCGTCGTCGTAGAGAAAGATGATGTCGAGGTCCGACTCGTATCCCAGTTCCTTGCCGCCCAGCTTGCCGTAACCGACGACGGCAAAGCGCGGTTGGTCGCGATGGCGCACCCTCAGGCCGTCCCAGGCAAGCCGCAGTACTTCCTCCAGCACCACGCAGGCGAGATCGCTGAGATGGTCGGACAGTGTTTCCAGCGGCAGATCTCCGGCAAGGTCAAGCGCGAGCAGGCGCAGCGTCTGTGTCTGCTTGAAATGGCGCAGGACATCCATCTGCCGCTCGGTATTGCCGGCGTGTTCCTCGAGGCTGGCGCGAAGGGCGGTGCGCAGCTGCGGCCCATCCGGCGCCTGTCCACTTTGCGGCGTGATCAGCTCGTCGAGCAGAATCGGGTGCTGTGCCATATACCCGGCGGCCCACGGGCTTGCGGACGCCAGTCGGGCGAGCCGCGCCGCCGCCAGCGGATACTCGAGCAGCAGCGCCAGGTAAGACTCGCGCCGGCCTATGCTGTCGATCACCTGCAGCACCCGCTCGAAAGTCGCGTCCGGGCCAGGGAACGTGGTGGCGAGTTTGAGCAATTTCGGCATCAACTGGTCCAGGCGCGCCTGGCCGGAGGCCGCCATGCGGCGATAGCGGCTGCTGGACCGGATGTCCAAAAGCAGTCGGAAAATGCGCGCCGGGTCGGCGTAACCCAAGCCAGCGAGCCGGGACAGCGCGTCCTGCTCGGGTAACGATTGCAGCCAGAGCTCGGCGCAGGGATCTGCCGTTGCATCGTCGGGCTGTCCGGCAAAGATTGCTTCGAAATGCCGGGAAACCACGCCTCGATGTCCCGCCAGGTCGCGGTCGAGGTCGGCATAGGCGGGATAGCCCATCATTTCGGCGACCAGTTGCCGGTCTTCCGCGCCCGCGGGCAACATCTGCGTCTGCTGGTCATCCAGGTACTGCAAGCGGTGCTCGAGGTTGCGCAGGAATACGTACGCCGCGTGCAATTCAGCGACCGCCGCCGCCGGCAACAATCGCTTCTCCCCCAGCAGGGCCAGCGCTTTCAGCGTCGGCCGCAGGCGTAACTGCGGCTCGCGCCCGCCGCGAATGATCTGAAATACCTGCACCAGGAACTCGATCTCGCGGATGCCGCCGGGGCCGATCTTGATGTTGTCGGCGATCTCGCGCCGCTGCACTTCCTGGCGGATCTGCGCATGCAGGTCGCGCAGGCTGGCCAGCGCACTGAAGTCGAGGTGGCGCCGGTACACGAACGGCGCGACGATGGCCTCGAGCTGTGCGTTGCGGTCGCCGCTGATGGTCCGGCCCTTCACCCAGGCGTAGCGTTCCCATTCGCGGCCCTGGGTGGCGAGGTAGTCTTCCAGCATGTCGAAGCTCACCACCAGGGGCCCGCTGTCGCCATAGGGTCTGAGCCGCGTGTCGACCCGGAACACGAAACCGTCCGCGGTGATTTCGCCGAGAGCGGCGATCAGTTTGCGTGCCAGACGCGTGAAATATTCGTTGTTGGCGATCCGGCGCGGGCCCTCGGTTTCCCCGTCTTCGGGATAGGCAAAGATGAGATCGATGTCCGAGGACACGTTGAGTTCGGCGCCGCCGAGCTTGCCCAGGCCGATCACGTGCAATTCCTGTACTTCTGCCGATGCGGCGCCGAGGGGCCGGCCGAAGTTGTGTGCCAGCCATTGCGCGTGGCGTGCAGCCGCGGTGCGCAGGGTTTCTTCCGCAAGCGCCGTGGTGGTCGCGACCACTTCGGCAAGATCGGCGCGTCCGCCCAGCTCGCGGATGATCAGACACAACATGACCGCCTGGCGCAGCCGGCGCAGGCCGGTCTTGAGCTCGTCCTCGTTGCCGAAGTCGGCGCCGGAAAGGCGCGCGCGCATCTCGTCGCGTCCAAACGGCGAATCCGCCGCCGCTTCGGCCGCGAGCGCAGGGTTGCCTGACAGCAGTTGACGCGCGTAGCGCGACAGCCGCGCCGCGCGCGCGATGCTTTCGGATTGCGTGCCGTTCGAAAGTGCGGGGGAAGACATGCGCCGGTAGTCTAGAATCCGGAAATCTTGAGAGCAGGATACCCGAATCAGGCTTGGCGCCCGGCCGATGTCAACGCATCGGCGTCTCGCGCGTCAATGGTGCGCCGGAAAGTCGGCAGACAACATGCAGAGTTTCCCTAGGGAATCTTATTGCCGTTCGCGTATCTTAACTTAACCTATCCTTCGCCCCGACAACGTCAAACCGTGGTTCTCAAGCGCAGCCTCTTCATTCTCAAGCACGGTTCGCTCTGGACCTATCGCCTCGCGACTTACACGGTGCTGGCCGCCGGCATCATATTCGTGGCCCTGGTGCTGGCATTGCGTTATGTGGTCCTGCCGAGCATCAACGATTATCGCGAACCAATCGCGCGGGCAATCAGCCGGGCGGCGGGACAGCAGGTCTCGATCGGCGCGATCACCGGCAGTTGGCAGGGCTATCGGCCCGAGCTGAGTTTTCAGGATGTTCGCGTCTTCGACTCGCGCAACCAGCAGGCGCTCAGTCTGGGCCGGGTCGAGGCGGTGTTGTCGTGGCTGTCGCTGCTCGATGCCGAGGTGCGCTTCGATACGCTCGAGATCGTCGAACCGCAACTGGAAGTCAGACGCGACACCGCCGGCGTGCTGTGGGTCGCCGGCATCACGGTCGGTCGCAGCCAGGGCGGCGACGGAGGATTTGCCGGGTGGCTGCTGACGCAGCGTCATGTGGTGATGCGCAATGCGCAGATCCTCTGGCGCGACGAGGCCC
>JAXIOX010000293.1:0-10042 GCA_045403275.1 Burkholderiales bacterium
GCGCCGGCCGCGCGAATGACCTGCACCGATTCGCGCACCGATGTGCCGGCGGAAATGACGTCGTCCACGATCAGCACCCGCCCGGCGAGCGGTGCGCCCACGGTCATGCCGCCCTCCCCGTGGTCCTTGGTTTCCGCCACCGCCGTTGGGCTTGCCGAAATTGGGCGAAACGTGCCGTTCTGCTTCAATCGCAAGGAAGCCAAGGACCACGGCGAGGGCGGCATGACGATAGGCGCACCGCTCGCCGGGGGGGTGCTGATCGTGGACGACGTCATTTCCGCCGGCACATCGGTGCGCGAATCGGTGCAGATCATTCGCGCGGCCGGCGCGGCACCTTGCGGCGTGGTCATTGCGCTCGATCGGATGGAGCGCGGCAGCGGTCCGCAGTCCGCCGCCCAGGAGGTGCGCAGCCAATTCGACATCCCCCTTATCAGTATCGCCACGCTCGAAGAACTTACCGCATATCTGGGCGCGCGCGCGGATATGGCACGGCAGTTGCAAGCCTTGGAACGCTACCGCAAAAAGTACGGGGTACCGGTATGAGAGTGATTCAAGCGCTTGTAAGCCTGACGATCGCGGCGGCACTCGCGGGCCCGGCAATGGCGCAGCAGAAACCCAAACCCGGTGCTCCCCGCCCAGTCATGTACAAGTGCGTGGACGAGCGGGGCAAGATCTATTACTCGGACAAATTCACACCGGAATGCGGCCAGATCGAGGAAATGAATCGTCAGGGCAGGGTGGTGAAAAAACACGAACCCGCCAAGCCGACCGTGGCGCCGAAACCCACGCCGGAAGAGGAGAGGGTGCGCAAGGAATTAGCAGAAAGGCAACGCCGTGATCGTTCCCTGATCGCGACCTACACGTCGGAAGAGGAGATCGACCTGGCGCGCGACCGTAGCCTGGTGATTCCGTTGCAGGCGATCAAGACGGCCGAAAACAGGCTGTCCAAGGCGAACTCGCAGCTTTTCGATCTGAAGTCGGAGGCGATCCGCCTCGCGGGACAGGAGAAAGCGATTCCGCCGTACCTGCTGGAGGAAATTGACAACAAGCTTAAGGAGATGCCGGAGCTCGAGGCCGAGGTGCTGGAGAAAAAGAGCTACGCCGAATCGGTGCGCGCCAGGTACGAGGCCGACAAACTGCGTTACCGCGAACTGAAGGCGGCCGGCAAATAGGCTAGCGAAGTTTTTTCTTCAGTATGTCGTTGACTTGGGCGGGATTGGCCTTGCCCTTGCTGGCCTTCATCACCTGGCCAACCAGCGAGTTGAAGGCCTTGTCTTTCCCGCTCCTGTAATCTGCGACCTGCTGCGGGTTGGCGGCGAGCACTTCATCGACGATCTTCTCGATCGCGCCCGAGTCGGAAATCTGTTTCAGACCCTTCTTTTCGATGATATCGTCGGCGCTGCCTTCGCCCGCCCACATTGCACTAAGAACGACGCTGGTCGCAGTTGTGCTCGAGATCGTGCCATCCGAAACGCGCTTTGATAGCGCCCAAAGCTGATCTGGCGATACCTTGCTACGGCCAAAATCGAGATTTTCCTCGTTCAGCTTCGCGCTGAGAGGACCCAGGATCCAATTCGCAAGCATCGGCACTTCTTCCATGGGCGCGTTCGCAAACGTGGACAGCGCGAACTTGGACATATTGCGACTGGCGGTGAGCTGATTTGCCTGCTGAATCGAGAGACCGTAGTCGAGAATTTTTTGATGCTGTAGCTGCAACGACTCCGGCATGGATTTTTCTATTTGTTCGATCAAATCATCCGACACCACAATCGGCAACAGGTCCGGGTCAGGGAAGTAACGGTAGTCGTGCGCGTCCTCCTTGGTTCGCATCATGCGCGTCTCGCCGCTGTCCGGATCGAACAGAACCGTCGCCTGCTGAATCTTACCGCCGTCCTCAAGCGTCTCGATCTGCCACTTGATTTCGAATTCGATAGCCTGCTGCAGGAAACGGAAAGAATTCAGGTTCTTGATCTCGCGACGGGTGCCGAGCGGCGCGCCGGGACGCCGCACTGAGACATTGGCATCGCAGCGGAATGAACCTTCCTGCATGTTGCCGTCACAGATGCCGATCTCTTCCACAACGAGCTTATGCAGCGCCTTGGCATAGGCGACTGCCTCCTCTGCGGAGCGCATGTCCGGTTCGGAAACGATCTCCAGCAGCGGCGTGCCGGCGCGGTTCAAGTCGATGCCGCTCATGCCCTGGAAATCTTCATGGAGCGATTTGCCGGCATCTTCCTCGAGATGGGCGCGGGTAAGCTGGACCTTGATTTCGCCGCGCGTCGGTGAAACTATGACGATCTCTCCGCCCTGCACGATGGGGATTTCGTACTGGCTGATCTGGTAGCCCTTGGGGAGGTCGGGATAAAAATAATTCTTGCGCGCGAAGATCGAGCGCCGGTTGATCGTTCCGCCGACTGCCAGCCCGAAGCGGATCGCCCGCTCTACGGCGCCTTTGTTGAGCACCGGCAAGGTGCCGGGCAATGCCATGTCGATCGCACAGGCCTGGGTATTGGGCGCTGCGCCGAACGCAGTCGACGCCGGCGAGAAGATCTTCGAGCGCGTCCATAGCTGCGTGTGGGTCTCGATGCCGACGACGATTTCCCATTCCATACGCTATCGCTCGGGTGAGGGGTAAGGGGCGAGGGGTGAGGGGTGAGGCAAATGCGCCCAACGCTTGGGCGGCTTCAATGCCCTCGTTCCTGACTCATCACGCATCGCTCATCACTCTTTCGCCGCGGGCGGAACCCGCAGATGCCAGTCGGTCGCCTGCTGGTAGCGGTGCGCGGCGCCCAGCAGCCTGGCTTCATCGAAGTAATTGGCCATCAATTGCAGGCCGACCGGCCGGTTCTTCGCGCCGAAGCCGCAGGGAATGCTCATCCCCGGAATGCCGGCCAGGCTGCCGGGAATGGTGTACAGGTCCGACAGGTACATCGCCACCGGATCGGCGGCCTTCTCGCCGAAGCCGAACGCCACGCCGGTGGTGACTGGTCCGGCGATCAGGTCGCAATCGCGGAAGGCGCGCTGGAACTCGTCGGCAATGATCCGACGCACCTTCTGCGCCTGGATGTAGTACGCATCGTAGTAGCCATGCGACAGAACGTAGGTGCCGATCAGGATTCGGCGTTTGGGCTCCGGACCGAAGCCTTCCGAGCGCGACTTCTTCATCATGTCGATCAGGTCGGTGTAGTGCGCTGCGCGGTGGCCGTAGCGCACGCCGTCGAAGCGGCTCAGATTCGAGGAACATTCCGCCGGCGCGATCACGTAATAGACCGGGATGCCGAGCGCCGCGTTTGGAAGCGATATGTCCACCAGTCTGGCTCCGAGCTTGACGTACTCGGCGAGTGCTCCCCGCACCGCCTTTTCCACGTCGGATTGCAGGCCGTCGCCGAAAAACTCCTTCGGCACGCCGATGCGCACGCCCTTGAGATCGAGGGCGAGCGAGCGGGTGTAGTCTTCAGGGGCGCGCTCGACGCTGGTCGAATCCTTCGGGTCGAAACCGAGCATGGCGTTGAAGATCAGCGCCGCGTCCTCTGCCGAGCGGGTCATGATGCCGGCCTGGTCCAGGCTGGAGGCGAACGCGATCATGCCCCAGCGCGATGCGCGGCCGTAGGTCGGCTTGATGCCGGTAACGCCCGAAAACGCCGCCGGCTCGCGAATGGATCCGCCGGTGTCGGTGGCGGTTGCCGCAGGGGCGATTCTCGCGGCGACCGCCGCCGCCGAACCACCCGAGCTACCGCCTGGTACCGCGGACTTGTCCCAGGGGTTGAGTACGTTGCCGTAATAGCTGTTCTCGTTGGACGAGCCCATCGCGAACTCGTCGCAGTTGAGTTTGCCCAGCGCAACCATTCCGGCATCCCGCAGCCTCTCGACGACCGTGGCATCGAATGGGCTCATGTAACCTTTGAGCATCCGCGACGAAGCGGTCGATTGGAAATCCCGGGTGACGAAAATGTCCTTGTGCGCGATCGGCACGCCGCTCAGCGGCGTTGCGTCGCCTTTGCCGATGCGCGCATCGGCGGCGCGTGCCTGCGCCAGCGTGACTTCCGGACGCACGTCCAGAAAAGCGTTGAGGTTCCTGTGGCTTTCGATGCGTTCGAGGAAAAGCTGGGCAAGTTCCACGGCGGAGACTTCCCTTGCAATCAGCGCGCGACCCAGCTCGGCCACCGACTTTTCGAACATCGCGCGGCCCTTACTCGATGACCTTGGGCACGAGGAACAGGCCGTCGTGTTGCGCCGGCGCGTTCCTCATGTTGGCCTCGCGCTCGTCCGGCGCGCTGGTCAGGTCTTCGCGCAGTCGCTGCGAACCGCCGAGCGGATGAGACATCGGTTCGATGCCGCTGGTGTCCACCGATTGCAGCTGCTCGATGAGTTTGATGATATCGTTGAGCTGACCGAGCGCCAGCCCGGCTTCGGCATCGGTCACCTCGATTCGCGCGAGGTGAGCGATGCGCTTAACGTCGCTGAGCGTAAGTGCCATTTCGTGGGAGGCTTCCTTGGTCGCGGCCGGATTCAGGGACGGGACAGGAAGGAGGACCGCAAGGCCAGTGGCCGTACCCGGGTGGCTCCTGGGAAACCCGCTTTTTGTTAACCGCCGCAGTAGGATAGGGTATCATAACCTCCTCATTTTTCGCACCACGGCGTCACCAGCGCTCACTTTATGTTTGGATTTCTTAACGGCTATTTTTCCAACGGCCTTGCCATCGACCTCGGTACCGCCAATACCCTGATCTACGTGCAGGGCAAGGGCGTCGTGCTCAACGAACCCTCGGTAGTGGCGATCCGGCAGGAAGGCGGCCCGAACGGCAAGAAGGTGATACAGGAAGTGGGGCTTGCGGCCAAGCAGATGCTCGGCCGTACCCCCGGCAACATCACCGCGATCCGGCCCATGAAAGACGGTGTTATCGCCGATTTCACGGTGACCGAACAGATGCTAAAGCTGTTTATCAAGAAGGTCCACGATTCGCGCCTGTTCTCCCCCAGTCCGCGCATCGTCATCTGCGTGCCCTGCGGCTCCACCCAGGTGGAGCGCCGGGCGATCCGCGAGTCTGCCTACGGCGCCGGCGCGCGCAAGGTGGAACTGATCGAGGAGCCGATGGCAGCCGCAATCGGCGCCGGCCTGCCGGTGGAGGAAGCGACCGGCTCGATGGTGGTGGACATCGGCGGCGGTACCACGGAAGTCGGCGTGATCTCGCTGGGCGGCATCGTCTATTCAGGTTCGGTACGGGTCGGAGGCGACAAGTTCGACGAGGCCATCATCAATTACATCCGCCGCAATTACGGCATGCTGATCGGTGAAACCACCGCCGAGGAAATCAAGAAGGAGATCGGCTCGGCATTCCCGGGTTCGGAAGTGCGCGAAAAAGAGGTCAAGGGCCGCAACCTCGCGGAAGGCATTCCGCGCAGCTTCACCATTTCCAGCAACGAAATCCTGGAAGCGTTGACCGACCCTCTCAACAGCATCGTCAGCGCGGTCAAATCGGCGCTCGAGCAGACTCCGCCGGAACTCGGCGCCGATATCGCCGAAAAAGGCATGGTGCTCACCGGCGGCGGCGCGCTGTTGCGCGATATCGACCGGCTGCTTATGGAAGAGACCGGGTTGCCGGTGATCATCGCCGACGACCCGCTTACCTGCGTGGTGCGCGGCTCCGGCCAGGCGCTGGAAAAGATCGACAGGATCGGTAACATATTCACGAACGACTGACCTGGAGGTGAGGCGAGAGGCGTGAGGGATAAGGCGCAAGTTCCCGGTCCTGACTCCCGATCAATGGTGCGCGCCCCCGGTTTTCCGCCTATCGCCTCGCGCCTCTCGCCTCACGTCTAATGGAGTACACCCCACCGCCATTCTTCAAGCGGGGCCCCAGCCTCCTTGGAAGACTGTCATTCTTCGCGCTGCTCTCCCTGATCCTGATGTACGCCGACGCCCGCTTTCACTACGTGGAACGCATGCGAACGGCGATCGGCGTGGTGCTCTATCCTTTGCAGAGAATCGTGGACGTGCCGGGAGAAGTGGCTTCGCAAATCGCCAGCTTCTTTGTCAGCCAATCCTACCTGCAGCGTGAGAACGAGCAACTCGCGCGCGAGAATTTCCTCAACGCCGGGATGTTGCAGACGCAGCAGGAACTGATCGCCGAGAACCGTCACCTGCGCGAGTTGCTGGACATGAAGGCTCGCGCCGGACCAACCTCGGTGGCGGCGGAGATCATCTACTTCGGCCGCGATCCGTTCAGCCGCAAGGTGATTGTCGACAAGGGCTCGTCGCACAAGGTCGAGGAGGGCGCGGCCGTAATCGACGATACCGGGCTGATCGGCCAGGTAAGCCGGGCTTTTCCATGGACCGCGGAAATCTCTCTGATTACCGACCGCGAACAGGTCGTGCCGGTCCAGGTGGTGAAAAATGGCCTGCGCGCCACGATCTTCGGCACCGGCTACGACGGCGCGCTGGACCTGCGCTTCATGTCGGTCAATGCAGACATCGAAATTGGCGACGTGCTGGTGACTTCCGGCATCGACGGCGTTTTCCCGGCAGGATTAACAGTGGCGGTGGTTTCCAACATAGAGCGCAACGCCGCATACCCTTTTGCGCGCATCACCTGTACTCCGGCCGCGGGCGTCAACCGCCACCGCCAGGTCCTGGTTCTCTCCAGGCTGGCGCCGCTGCCCGAATACCCTCCGGCAGTCCAGCAAAAGAAGGCCAAGCCGCGCAAGTCGCGGAAGGACGGATGATGCGCGGCTCTGAATTCAGCAACCTTTCGACCGAAGATGTCCTGCTCCCGGTCAGACCGCTGTACGTCGCGCTGACCTTGGTTGCTGCGCTGCTGCTGAACCTGATGCAGTTCACCGGCTGGGTGCTGTTGCTGCGCCCCGATTTCGTTGCCCTCACGTTGCTGTACTGGGGAATCCATCAGCCGCGCAAGGTCGGGTTCCTACCAGCCTTTCTGCTCGGCCTGGCGGTGGACGTGGCCGAGGGCAGCCTGTTCGGGCAACACGCGCTGGCCTACTCGGTGATGATGTTCAGCGCCATCGCGCTGCACCGGCGCGTGGCGATGTTCGGTGTGCGCCACCAGATGCTGCACGTGCTGGCGATCCTGCTGCTGATGCAAGTGATCGTGCTGGCGGTCCGGGCAGCGGCGGGCGGCGAATATCCGGGCTGGTGGTATTTCGTTCCCAGCGTTACCGCCGCGCTGTTGTGGCCGGTAATCCAGGCCCTGTTCAGGATTCTGCTGCGCTCGCGGCGGGATCTGGACGAGGTGTGAGGCGTTCACCCCATATGCGGCTGGCGACATTCCCCCAAACGGCGATGAACCGCACCGTGGAGCTTCGCGATCATCAACGCGAACTCTACAACTTCGAGCTGCGGCTGGCGATCGCCGGCGGCGCGGTGTTGTTCACCTTCTTTGTCCTGTTCGTGCGCTTTTTCTACGTGCAGGTGATCCAGTACGACTATTACCACACGCTGGCCGAGCAGAACCGCATTTTCATCGTCCCGGTGGTGCCCAACCGCGGGTTGATCGTGGACCGCAACGGCGTGGTGCTGGCACACAACTTTGCCGCATATACCCTGGAGATCATGCCCACACAGGTGGATGACGTCGAGGACATGATCAACAGGCTGTCGATACTGGTCGACATCACACCCAAGGACCGCAAGCGTTTCCAGAAACTGCTCGAGGAAGGCCACGACTTCGCCAGCGTGCCGATCCGCACCCGCCTGAATGACGCGGAGGTGGCGCGCTTTGCGGTCAACGCATACCGCTTCCCCGGCGTGGAACTAAACGCGCGGTTGTTCCGGCATTACCCCTACGGCGAGATCGCCTCGCATGTGGTCGGCTACATCGGCCGGATCAGCGATCCGGACGTGGCGGTTCTGAAAAACAAGGGAATGGCGGCGAACTACAGCGCCTCTGACTACATCGGCAAAGTCGGACTCGAGCAGCGCTACGAGAAAGACCTGCGCGGCGTGACCGGCTACGAACATGTGGAGACCGATGCCAACGGGCAATCGGTGCGCACGCTGCGCAGCATCCTGCCGGTGTCAGGCAACGATCTGCGGCTGGCACTGGATGCGCGGCTGCAGCAGGTGGCGGAGCAGATGTTCGGTACCCACCGCGGATCGCTGGTGGCGATTGAGCCGGCCACCGGCGGCGTGCTGGCGCTGGTGTCCAAGCCGGGCTTCGACCCCAATCTGTTCGTCGAGGGCATCGACCCGCAGAATTGGGAGGCGCTGAACAGTTCGCCCGACCATCCGCTCAACAACCGAGCCTTGCAGGGCGTGTACCCGCCGGGCTCGACCTTCAAGCCTTTCATGGCGCTGGCCGGGCTCGAATCGGGAAAACGCAAACCCGGGTTTACCATCAGCGATCCGGGTTATTTCGTGCTTGGCGGCGGCGGCCACGTTTACAACGACTGGAAGACGGGCGGCCACGGCATCGTGAACATGCACAAGGCGATCGTCGAGTCCTGTGATACGTATTTCTACGGCCTGGCGCACGAGCTCGGCGTCGACACCATCCACGAATTCATCGGCCAGTTCGGCCTCGGCAGGAAGACCGGCATCGATATCGAGGGCGAGGTCGCCGGGCTGTTGCCCTCGCAAGAATGGAAGCAGCGGCGCTTCCGGCAGAAATGGTTTGCCGGTGACACCATCTCGGTGGGCATCGGCCAGGGCTACAATCTGACCACGCCGCTGCAGCTTGCGATTGCCACGGCGATATTGGCCAACGACGGCCGCATTTTCCGCCCGCACCTGGTGCAGCACATACAGGGCAGTCAGACTGGCGAGTTGACTACCATCGAGCCGGAGCCAATCGGCGAAATAGCGTTGAAACCCGAGAACGTGAAGCGCGTGCGCGACGCGATGGTGGACGTGATGAAACCGGGCGGAACTGCAGCCTGGGCGGGCATGGGTGCGAAGTACCTGTTTGCCGGCAAGACCGGCACCGCGCAGGTTATCGGAATGAAAGGGCAGAAGTACCACAAGGATCGCATTCACGCGCGCCACCGCGACCATGCGCTGTTCATCGGCTACGCTCCCGCGGACGATCCCAAGATCGCAGTGGCGGTGCTGGTGGAAAACGGCGGCCACGGCAGCAGCACCGCCGCGCCGATCGCGCGCCAGGTCATCGATTTTTATCTGCTGGGCAAGGAGCCGCAGTTGGTGAAACCGTCGACGCGGAAACCGGCGCAGGAACCGGCCCAGGAATCAGTCCCCGAGCTGGCACCGGAACAGGAGCGGGCGCTGGAGCAGGTGCTGGAACAGGAGCAGGAAGGTGATTAACCGTCTGTACGCCTATCTGGTCAAGCACCTCGATCGCCATCTGCTGACGCTGGTGGCCATCCTGCTGGTGATCGGTTTGCTGATCCTGTACAGCGCCGCGGGGGCGAACCTCGAACGCGTGGCGGCGCAAATGGCCAACATCAGCGTCGCGCTCGTTTTGATGTGGATCGCCGCCAACGTACCCTTGCATTACCTCTCCCGCATCGCCCTGCCGTTGTATGTCGTCGGCCTGGTTCTCCTGCTAGCGGTGGCGGCGTTTGGCGAGATCGTAAACGGCGCGCGACGCTGGCTCGATCTGGGATTCACCCGCATCCAGCCTTCGGAGCTGATGAAAATCGCGGTACCGTTGATGCTGGCCTGGTACTTCGATCGCTATGAGGCGGTGCTGAAAATGCGCGACTTCGCCGTCGGGGCGCTGCTGGTGCTGATTCCTGTGCTGCTGATCGCGCAGCAGCCCGACCTCGGCACCGCGCTGCTGGTAACAGCAGCCGGGTTCTTCGTGCTGTTTCTCGCCGGGCTGTCGTGGAAAATCCTGGTCGGCCTTACGTTGGCGGGCGGGGCAAGCCTTCCGTTTTTGTGGTCGATGCTGCACGACTACCAGCGCCAGCGGGTGCTGACGCTGCTCGACCCCTCGCAGGACCCGCTGGGTGCAGGCTATCACACCATACAGTCCACCATCGCGCTGGGATCCGGCGGATTTTTCGGCAAGGGTTGGCTCAATGGCACCCAGTCGCATCTCGACTTCCTGCCGGAGCGAACCACCGACTT
>JAXIOX010000239.1:0-2934 GCA_045403275.1 Burkholderiales bacterium
GATTGGCGCGATTGCCCGTCCGTCGCGCGTGCATTTCGTCACCATGCTGCCGAAAACACGCTCCGGAAAACTACTCCGGCGCAGCATCCAGGCGCTGGCCGAAGGGCGCGATCCAGGTGACCTGACCACGCTCGAAGACCCGACCGCGCTGGAGCAGATCCGCAGCGCAGTCGCTTCCGGGTAATGCATCAGCCTTTCAAGTAGAGCTCGAAACTAACCACGAAGGCACCAAGACACCAAGGAATGCAACGGGATAATCGAATACAAAAGGAACGGGGCAGCAAAGGCTGCCCCGTCGTGTTTCCTGCGCTTCATCCGCTCAGTTATTGCGCGGGTCGTCGTCGGGATTTACGTATTCGATGCTCTTCGCGGACGATCCTCCCGTGCCCATTTCCTGGATGATGACCTCGGTGCGCGCCCAGGAAAAATGCGGAACATTGGCCTTGGTGGTGTAAAACGCGCCGGCCTGAAACTCTTTCATCACCATCGGATTGTAACGCTCACCCACGCCGGACCAGTAGATGCCTTTCAGGACCGTGACGATGCGTTCGTCCGGATGCCTGTGCGGCGGCAGCTTGTATCCGGAAGGCATCTTGGCGCGGAATATATACGGTCCGGGTTGCGACGGGTCGCCGAACAGCATCACCATCTGCATGCCGTAGGGCACCGATTTGTTCGGCGTCCACTTGATGTTCTCGGGATCGGCGGTCACGAAGTTGCCGTTCATGAGTACCGTCATTCCGTCGTCTTCTCCGTGGGCAATGGGCAGCGCCATCAAACCCAGGGCCAACCCGCTGATCAGCGCCATCTTCCTGGTAAAGATTTGCATCCAGTTTCTCCTAGTGCATTTGATATATTTTTCCTGTACCTCTCCCCGCGGCGAATAGTAACACCATTTTCGCGCGGATTCGGAGCGCGGGGCCGCGTTACGATAGTGCCTCCATTAGAACGGGACAGCGTTTAACGAGGGATGAAAGTGCATTTTTTCGAACGCCGAATCCGCGCCGAAGGGCCGCGCAATCTTTGACAGTGCAGTGGGCCTCCAGTATTCTTCGCGCCTCCCGTAAATCACGGGGACCATCGCCATGCGGAGAGGTGGATGAGTGGTTTAAGTCGCACGCCTGGACAACACGACCCGCAGGGGCTTGTTGCGGCGTAGGCTAACCTGAGCACGCGAAAGTGGTCAGGTTAAGCGAAGCGGCCGGAGCCAAAGCGTAGCGCAGTCAAATTCGGATGCAACGTTTCAACATGCGGAGAGGTGGATGAGTGGTTTAAGTCGCACGCCTGGAAAGCGTGTTTAGGTTAATAGCCTAACGGGGGTTCGAATCCCCCCCTCTCCGCCACATACAAAAACGCCCCAAAACTGGAGCGTTTTTTTGCATTTAAGGAATGGCGCCTCAAGTAGCCTGCTTAAGTCGCTCCAGGATCGCCGGGTTTTAGTTCCGGCATAACGCGCTCCGAGGAGCGCATGAACCTTCACTGACAACGCGCTGCGAAGAGCAGCTTGTTGCGGTGGAGACTAACCTGCTTTGCAGGTTATGTCGTAACCAAATCCAGCAATCTGTGGGCAACTGCCGTTTTTGCGGTCGATGTCTTAGGTTGCCTGCATTAACTGCTCAAGTATTGCGGGATTTTAGCTCCGGCATAACGCGCCCAAAGGCGGGCGCATTAGCCTTCACTGAAACCCAGCTCGTCTCGTGGCTTGCGGAGTAGCTGTGATCAGATGGACTGTTTTAGTTGTTCCAAGATCGCCGGGTTTTAGCTCCGGCATAACGCGTCAACATCGACGCATTAGCCTTCACTGAAACCCAGCTCGTCCCGTGGCTTGCGGAGTAGCTGTGATCAGATGGACTGTTTTAGTTGTTCCAAGATCGCCGGGTTTTCCAGCGTCGATACATCCTGCGTGATTTCCTCGCCCTTGGCGATCGCGCGCAGCAGGCGGCGCATGATCTTGCCGGAGCGGGTTTTCGGCAGGTTGTCGCCGAAGCGGATTTCGTCGGGCTTGGCGATCGGTCCGATTTCTTGGCCGACCCAGTTGCGCAGTTCCTGCGCCACCTTTTTGGCCGCATCTCCCTGCGGACGCGCGCCCTTCAGAACCACGTACGCGACCACCGCTTCTCCTTTGATGTCGTGCGGCTTGCCCACCACCGCCGCTTCCGCCACCAGTGGGTTGGCGACCAGCGCCGATTCGATTTCCATCGTCCCCAGCCGGTGGCCGGCGACGTTGAGCACGTCGTCGATGCGGCCCATGATCCAGAAGTAGCCGTCGCGGTCGCAGTTGGCCCCATCGCCTGCCAGGTAGTACTTGCCTTTGAAGTCGTCGGGGTAATAGTTCTTTCTGTAGCGCTCCGGGTCGCCCCAGATGGTGCGGATCATCGCGGGCCAGGGTTTCTTGATGACCAGAATGCCGCCTTTGCCTTTCTCCACTTCATGACCGGTCTCGTCCACGACGGCGGCCATGATTCCGGGCAGCGGCATGGTGCACGAACCCGGTTTGAGAGGCGTCACGCCCGGCAGCGGCGTGATCATTTGCGCGCCGGTCTCGGTCTGCCACCAGGTATCCACGATCGGGCAGCGGCCGTTGCCGACCGTGGTGTGGTACCACATCCACGCTTCGGGATTGATCGGTTCGCCCACGGTGCCGAGAAGCCGCAGCCTCGACAGGTTGTACTTCTTCGGCTGGTCGGCGCCGGCCTTTATCAGCGAGCGGATCGCGGTTGGCGCGGTGTAGAACACGGTCACGCCGTGGTCCTGGATCAGCTTCCAGAAGCGTCCGGCGTCGGGGTAGGTGGGCACGCCTTCGAACACGATCTCGGTTGCACCGACGGCCAGCGGACCGTAGGCGATGTACGTGTGGCCGGTCACCCAACCCACATCGGCGGTACACCAGAAGACATCCGACGGCTTGTAATCGAAAGTCCATTTCATCGTCAG
>JAXIOX010000257.1:0-2081 GCA_045403275.1 Burkholderiales bacterium
CGGCGCGGCGCGCATTTCGTCGTACAGTTCTGCGAGCACTTTCGTTCCTGTTGCGGCATCGCCAATCTCAAGCGTGCGGCGCACGTCCCAGTTCGCTTCATTGCTGCCGCCCCGGTTCAGGATTGCCCGCAGCGCATCCTGCAGACCGAAACGATTCGCCGTCTGCTCGCGAATGCGCAGGTCGGCGAGAAGAAAGAACAGCGCGCCACCCCAGTAGGTGCGGCCCCAGGTGTGGGTGTGGTCCAGTCCCTGATCGCCGGCTGCCGGCAGTCCCTGCGGCAGACCCTCGATCATGTCGCGCCAGACTTTCTCCTCGCTCAACTGCCCGGCCTGGGCGCGGGCGATCGGCTCGACGTATGTAGCCAGCCCTTCTTCCATCCACGCGTGGCGCTCGGCAAGCTGCGGAAATCCGAGATGAACCATTTCGTGCGTCATGATCCAGTCGCGCTGCAGGTCGGCGTGGCTGGTGAAGCGGCCGACGCCGACGCGGATGAGCGCGCCGTTGTAGGCGTAGGTCGTGCCCGACTGCGCACCGCGGCCCTCGATCGCATCCACCACGATGCGAAGCCGCTGCACCGGGAATCGCCCGTAGTACACGCTGACCGCGGTTGCCGACTCGGTAATCCAGTCGCGCATTAATTTCATGTCGAGAGCGGTAGCGTTGCCGCTGCAGGTCACCTGGATGCTGGCGTCGCCGGTCCGAATCTCGAATTCGTGGACCGGCAGTTCATTCTTCTCTCGCGTTTCAGCCCTGGCCGCGCAGCCGCTGGCAAGCAGCATCAGCAGCGACAAGGCAAGGATGCGGGCCGGGGTCACGGAGTCAGTGAATCTCGGGCTCGGGAGTCGGCGTGGTGCCTTCCAGGAAATCAAAATCGCAGCCGAGGTTGGCCTGCTTGATGTGCTCCGCGAAAATCTTGCCGTAGCCGCGCTGGAATTTCGGTGGATGGGGTTTCCACGCGGCGCGGCGTTTCGACAGTTCGTCTTCGCTCACCTTCAGTGAAAGTTTCCTTTCCCTCTATGCCTTCCAGATCACTTTTGATGAGCACGGTGCGCTTTATCGGCTCCTGCTGGGCGTGGAGCACGTGGCTCCCGACCATGCCCAATGCAATGTCTACAACCAATGTGAGGGTGAGCACTACAAGCGTGCGTTTCACGGGCACATTTTTTTAGACTTCGAAATTCATTTGCCGGGGACATCTCCTGGCCGCCGAACGCCGGCGCTCAGCGGCGCACGAAGCGTGCAGCGCGAGTGCGTCCGACTGGAGCGCCTTGTTCCGCGAACTTTAACCGCTCTTTTCTCGGTTGGTCAGGCAATTAGCCATGGCAGACCGCAAGCTCCGGTCTGGACATGGATGGATTCCGTCATCAGCGGACCACGCCCTTGCCCGAATGGCGCAGGGCATTGAAATGAAAGTAGGAATCCTTGAGGTCAAGAGCAATTGACGCCATCGTCTTCGTTGTGCCACTGGCGATTTCCGCGAGGTCGAACTCGATCCCATTCGGCAGGCTGATACGGACGCGATGCTCAGCCCCGGTAGAAGGGCTTTTAATCGGACGGGCCGTGGACTCGAGCACGCCGGGGATCACGACGCGTGCTTTTCTGTTCGCGATGTCCGCGTCAAACTCGAAGCGCTTGAAGAGTGGGGGATGGACGGTGCTCGACATCGTCGTATACACCCACCAGTGGGTCGCCCCCTCATTCGTCTCCTTGCCATACATGATGGCCGCAAGCGCGTCTCGTTGCTTGCCGTCCGCTCGCTCATCGACGATAGCCTGACACTCGCCGTTACCCTCGTAGATCGGTCCCGGCCAACCATAGAGGAGAGCTGCGCAGAGGCCATCGAGCGCGACGTCTCCAAAGTGACCTTTATCGATGCGAACGGCGGCGAAGCCGCGGCAGTCTCCGTGTGTGGGGCGGGGGGACTCGAACTGGCAAGGACAGGCGAAATCACAATTGCAATTGCTGACCTCAACTCCCTCGATGTACCAGTCAACGTGTGCCATGGTGTCCTCCTTCAGAGCGACTACCCGGCCAATATCATCCTACCCTTGTGCTCGGTCAAACCGACGAGCGGAACGTG
>JAXIOX010000079.1:0-10480 GCA_045403275.1 Burkholderiales bacterium
TGGCGCGCGCCTACTCGGTATTCGCCACCGGCGGTGAACTAAAGCAACTGACCTTGATTCGTCGCGACCAGCCGGTCGAGGGCAAGCGGGTGGTATCGCCGCGCACCGCGCAGGCGGTGCGCAAGATTCTTGAGATGGTGACCCAGCCCGGCGGGACCGCGACGCGCGCCCAGGTCGCCGGCTACCGCGTTGCCGGCAAGACCGGTACTGCGCACAAGCTCGACGGTGCAACGTATGCGGCGGATCGCTACGTTTCCTCTTTCGTCGGTTTCGCGCCCGCCTCGAACCCGCGCCTGGTGATTGCCGTGATGATCGACGAGCCGGGTGGCAAGCATTACTACGGCGGCGAAGTGGCCGCACCAGTGTTCAGCAACGTGATGGCGGCCGCATTGCGTCTGCTCGGAGTCACGCCCGACGCGCCGCCCGACAATGTGATTCCTCCAGAGTCTGCACCGCTGATCGGGGAGGAAGTATGAACGCTGCATCGCGCTCGCCGCGGCGGGGCCAGCGCGCCTTCGATATGCGTGAAATCGGCGCGCTCGGCGTGCCCCTCACCGGCCTGGCGCTGGACAGCCGCAAGGTCAAGCCGGACGACGTGTTTCTCGCCTACCCGGGCGAGCATGCCGACGGCCGCTGCTTCATCGACCAGGCAATCGGCGCCGGTGCCGCTGCAGTGTTGTGGGACAGCAGCGGCTTCAAGTGGAATTCCGCATGGAAGCTGCCCAATCTGGGCGTGCCCGAGCTGCGCGCGCACCTTGGAGACATCGCCAGTCACTTTCACGGGTATCCGTCCCGACACCTGTGGGTCGCCGGCGTGACCGGCACCAACGGCAAGACCTCCTGCTCGCACTGGATCGCACAGTCGCTGTCCCGACTCGGACGCAAGACCGCGGTGATTGGAACCATCGGCAGCGGCTTTCCCGGCGCGCTTGAACCGGCGCTCAACACTACTCCCGACGCCGTGACGCTGCACGCGCGACTTGCGGATTTCCGCATGCACGGTGCCGAGGCCTGCGCGATGGAGGTTTCTTCGCACGGCATCGAGCAGGGCCGCGTCGGCGGCGTGGAGTTCGACATCGCGCTGTTCACCAACCTGTCGCGCGACCATCTCGACTATCACAAGACCATGGAGGACTATGCGGCCGCAAAGGCGAAACTCTTCCATTGGCCGCAGCTCAAGCATGCGATCGTGAATCTGGACGATCGCTTCGGCCAGCAGCTCGCCACGTCGATCAATCGCTCCCGCGTCAATGTCCTCGGTTACGGGCTGGGCAGAGGAGAGATCGCCGGACACCGGCTGGATCTGTCGACGCGCGGCCTCAAGCTGGAGATCACCACGCCCTGGGGTGCGGCTGAACTCGACAGCCCCATGATCGGCGGTTTCAACGCCTCCAATCTCCTGGGCGTGCTGGGTGTGCTGATCACCTCAGAGGTGCCGCTGCGAGACGCGGTGGAGGCGCTTAGGCTGGTCGAACCGGTGCCGGGGCGGCTGCAAATGGTGCGCGAATCCGGCGCGCCGCTGGTGGTGGTGGATTACGCGCACACTCCGGACGCGCTGGAGAAGGCGCTGGAAACACTGCGCGCCACTCTCTCGAGCGAGGGGAGGCTGCATTGCGTTTTCGGTTGCGGCGGGGAACGCGACCCGGGCAAACGCCCGCTGATGGGTGAAGTGGCGACCCGTCTCGCCGACCGCGTCGTGATCACGAGTGACAACCCGAGGTCGGAGAATCCGCGCACGATCATCGACGAAATCCTCGCCGGCGCGCACCCGAACTACGCGATCGAAGAGGATCGAGCCATGGCGATCCTGCAGGCGATCAGCGGCGCCGCGTCGCAGGACGTGGTGCTGATCGCCGGCAAAGGCCACGAAACCTATCAGGAAATCGGCGGCCGGCAGCTGCCTTTCGAAGATGCCGAAGTCGCGCGCGAGATCCTGCAGCGGCTGCCGCGGCGGGTGGGCCATGCTTGACCTCGTCAGCGCGGCGCAAGCGCTCGGCGCCCGCCGAGTCGGCGGCAACGCGGAATTCATGCGCGTGAACACCGACAGCCGCAACATTCGCTCGGGCGATCTGTTCGTCGGCATCCGCGGCGAACGTTTCGACGGCCAGGCGTTCGCCGCGCAGGCACTCGGTGCCGGCGCGGTCGCGGCAATGGTGAGCGACATCCCCCGGGATGCCGGAGCCGGCGCCAGGCTGCTGATAGTTCCCGATACGCGCGTTGCGCTGGGCCAGCTCGCGGCCTACTGGCGCGCGCGCTTTGCAATGCCGCTGATCGCGATCACCGGCAGCAACGGCAAGACAGCTGTCAAGGAAATGCTTGCCGCGATCCTGCGCCAGTCGGCCGGTGAAAGCGGCGTGCTCGCCACCGTCGGCAACCTGAACAACGACATCGGTATGCCGCTGACACTGCTGCAGCTTCGCGCCCAGCATCGTTACGCAGTGGTCGAGATGGCGATGAACCACCTGGGTGAGATCGCCTATCTGTCGCGGCTGGCCAAGCCTACAACGGCACTGATCAACAACGCTGGAACGGCGCACATCGGCAAACTCGGTTCCACCGAGGCCATTGCCCGCGCCAAGGGCGAAATATTCGAAGGTCTGGACACGGCCGGGGCCGCGATCATCAACAGCGATGATGCATTTGCCGATTTCTGGCGCGGCCTGGCGAAATCCCGGCGCGTGGTGGATTTCGGCCTCGACAGGAAGGCCGCCATTTCGGCGCGCTACGAGCTCGCGGCGGCGGGCAGTCTGGTCACCATCGTGACTCCGGAAAGCCAGTTCGTTGCCACGCTCAACGTGCCCGGTCTGCACAACGTCAAGAACGCTCTGGCGGCCGCGACCGCCGCCTATGCGCTCGGGATCGACCAGAAGGCCGTCATCGCAGGCCTCGCGGCCTTTCGCGGCGTGAAGGGCAGGCTGCAGCACAAACGGCTCGCATCCGGCACCACGCTGATCGACGACACCTACAACGCCAATCCGGAATCGATGATGGCGGCGATTGCCGTTCTGGCGGCGCATGCCGGCCGCAAGGTCATAGTAATGGGCGACATGGGTGAACTCGGCGACACCGCTTCCGCGATGCATGCGGCAATCGGCGTGTTCGCCAAGCGCGCCGGCGTCGAGCGTCTGTTCGCTCTCGGAGACCTCAGCGCGGAGGCGGTACGCAGCTTCGGCGACGGCGGCGCCCACTTCGCGAACATCGAAGATCTGGTCGCGGCAATCGCCGGCGTGCTCGGCCGCGATACGACATTGCTGATCAAGGGCTCGCGTTTCATGCTCATGGAGCGCGTGGTCGACGCGCTCGGCGCCGTGAACGGGGAACAGACCGCGAAAGGAGGAGCCTGATGCTACTGCTGCTCACGCAGTGGTTGGCCGGGGACATACGTGCCTTCAACGTCTTCAGCTACATCACGCTGCGCGCCGTGCTGGCCACGCTGACAGCGTTGTTGATTTCCTTCGTTATCGGTCCGGTGATGATCCGCAAACTCACGGCCTACAAGATCGGCCAGTCGGTGCGCGACGACGGACCGAAGACCCATCTGAGCAAGGCCGGCACGCCGACCATGGGCGGCGCGCTGATCCTGGTTTCGATCACTATCACCACGCTGTTGTGGGCGGATTTGCACAACCGCTACGTGTGGGTGGTGTTGGCGGTGACGCTGGGCTTTGGCATGGTCGGCTGGGTGGATGACTACCGCAAGGTCGTGCATCGCGACCCAAAGGGGCTGTCGGTGCGCGGCAAATTATTCTGGCAATCGCTCATCGGGCTTGCCGCGGCCGTCTACCTGGCAACGTCGGCTACGCTGCCCGAGCAAACCGAGCTGATCGTTCCCTTCTTCAAGCAGGTCGCGTATCCGCTGGGGATCATCGGTTTCGTGGTGATGACGTACTTCGTCATCGTCGGTTCCAGCAACGCGGTGAACCTGACCGACGGACTGGATGGGCTGGCGATCCTGCCAACTGTGATGGTCGGCAGCGCGCTCGGCGTGTTCGCCTACGTCGCCGGCAACGCGGTGTTCTCGAAATATCTCGGATTCCCTTCCATTCCCGGCGCCGGCGAACTCACGGTGATCTGCGCGGCGCTGGCGGGAGCAGGACTCGCCTTCCTCTGGTTCAACGCCTACCCGGCGGAAGTGTTCATGGGCGACGTCGGTGCGCTGGCTCTCGGCGCCGCGCTCGGCACCATCGCGGTGGTGGTCAGGCAGGAGATCGTGCTGTTGATCATGGGCGGGGTGTTCGTGGTGGAAACGCTGTCGGTGATGCTGCAGGTCGCCTCCTTCAAGCTCACCGGCAAGCGCATCTTTCGAATGGCACCGCTGCATCACCACTACGAACTCAAGGGCTGGAAAGAAAACCAGGTTGTTGTCCGCTTCTGGATCATAACCATGATGCTCGTTCTTGTCGGGCTCTCGACACTCAAACTCAGATGATGAAGAAGGCCGATAACCTGGTTTCGGCGAAGGCTAACTTGCTTTGCGAGTTAAGCCTGACCACCACTGCGTGGTCAGGCGGCCGTAACCAAAACCAGGTTGTTGTCCGCTTCTGGATCATCACCATGATGCTGGTACTGGTGGGTTTTTCAACTTTGAAACTGAGGTAATACATGACTAGCCGTCTTCGATTCGAGTTATTCATGCGGGAAATGCGCGCGCAAGCCGCCAGCAAACGGCCTACGCAACTGCCGCTCGCCAACCTGCATCGCGAAGACACCGAGGACGTCGGCGCCGTGCGCCTGTCCCGAATCGAGGCGGCGATGAAGGAGACGCGTGCCGCTCGAGCTGCAAAATAGGCGCGTACTGGTGCTCGGTCTGGGCTCAAGCGGAATGTCGATGGCGCGCTGGCTGGCGGGGCGTGGCGCGCGCGTGCACGTTGCCGACAGCCGTGCCGCGCCGCCGAATGCCGAACGGCTGCGCGCGGAGCTGCCAGGCGTCGAACTGCACACGGGAGCGTTTCGTCCCGAGAGTTTCGCCGCCGCGGAGTTGATTGCCATCAGCCCTGGCGTGCCGCTCGCCGAGCCGCTGGTACAGACGGTTCTGGCGCGAGGCTTGGAAGTGATCGGCGACATCGAACTGTTCGCCCGCGTGCGCGACGAATTCCCCGGCGCCAGGATCATCGGCATCACCGGTTCGAACGGCAAGAGCACGGTAACCGAGATGGTCGGCGCGATGGCGCGCGCAGCCGGGAGAAGGACGCTGGTGGCCGGAAACATTGGCTTGCCGATCCTGGAGGCGCTTTCGGAAATTGGAGCCGGACGTCGTCGCCGCCCGGATGTGTTCGTGCTCGAGCTATCCAGTTTTCAGCTGGAGACCACGAAAAGCCTCAACGTCGACGCCGGCGCGGTCCTGAACCTGAGCGAAGACCACCTGGACCGCTATGCGGGCATGCGCGAATACGCCCAGGCGAAGGCGCGCATCTTCCTCGGCAATGGTGTGCAGTTGATCAACCGCGAGGATGCGTGGGCGCGCGACATGGCCGGTTCCGGCAGGCGCGTATTTACTTTCGGACTTGACGAACCACGCGCGCAGGGCGCGTGGGGGTTGCGCAATCTCGATGGCGAACTCTGGCTCGCAGAAGGGCGGGCCAACCTGATGAAGGTCTCCGAGCTGAAGGTCACGGGCCTGCATAACGCCGCGAACGCGCTGGCGGCGCTGGCGCTGTGCCGGGCGATCGGGATGCCCTACGAACCGTTGCTCGATGCGCTCTTCAGCTTCAGCGGACTGCCGCACCGCGTTCAACGGGTTGCCGAATTCAACGGCGTGGCTTTTTTTGACGATTCCAAAGGCACAAACGTGGGCGCGACCGTCGCCGCGCTCGAGGCCATGGGCCGGAAAGTGGTGCTCATCGCCGGCGGCGACGGCAAAGGCCAGAATTTCTCGCCTCTTCGGGATGCGGTTGCGCGGCACGCCCGTGCGGTGGTTCTGATCGGGCGCGACCGCGACCGCATTGCCGCCGCGATCGAGTCCGCGGGTGTGGCGCAGGTACGCGCTACCGACATGCACGAGGCGGTGCGCGCGAGCCTTGCCCTGGCGCACGCCGGGGACGCCGTGCTGCTGTCACCGGCGTGCGCCAGCTTCGACATGTTTCGCGACTACGAGCACCGCGCGCAGGTGTTTGTCGACGAGGTCAGGGCCTTGGATGGAGCCCAATGACCAGCGTCCTGGGCCACGTGACGGACCGGCCGGCGCCAATCGCCGAACTCGACTACGCAGTCGTCAGCCTGGCGGCGCTACTGCTCGGAATCGGATTGGTGATGGTGTATTCCTCGTCCATCGCCATTGCCGAGGCGGGCCACTACACCGGCAACCAGCCGGCGTACTTCCTCATTCGCCACAGCGTGTTCGTTTTCGTCGGGGCGATGGCCGGCTTCATCTGCTTCCAGTTCCCGATGCGCCTGTGGCAGCAGGCCGCGCCCTACCTGTTCGTGCTCGGCGTGCTGCTGCTGCTGATGGTGTTGATCCCCGGCGTCGGCAAGGAGGTCAACGGCAGCCAGCGCTGGCTCTCGCTGGGGATATTCAACCTGCAGCCGTCTGAACTGATGAAACTGCTCGTGGTGTTGTACGCCGCCGATTACACGGTGCGCAAGGCGGCGTTGATGCACAGTTTCCGCAAGGGCTTCCTGCCGATGCTTACGGTGATGTTGCTGGTCGGAGGATTTTTGCTGCGCGAACCGGACTTCGGCGCATTCGTCGTTATCACGGTGATCGCGATGGGTGTCCTGTTCCTGGGGGGGATGAACTGGAAGCTGTTCGCCGCCCTGATCACGCTGCTGATCATCGGCTTCGTGCTGCTGATCTGGTCTTCGCCTTACCGCCTCCAGCGCGTCATGGGATTCATGGATCCCTGGTCCGACCCGTTCGGCAAAGGCTATCAATTGTCGCACGCGCTCATCGCTTTTGGTCGCGGCGAGTGGTTCGGTGTGGGACTGGGCGCCAGCGTCGAGAAACTTTTCTACCTGCCGGAAGCGCATACCGACTTTCTGCTGGCGGTGATCGCCGAAGAGCTGGGACTTGCCGGGGTGATTGCCGTGATCGCGCTGTTTTCGTGGCTGACCTGGCGCGCTTTTGCGATCGGCAATCAGGCGGCACGTCTGGAGCGCTACTTCTCGGCACTGGTGGCGCAGGGTGTGGGACTGTGGATCGGCGCACAGGCGGCCATCAACATGGGCGTGAATATGGGCGTGCTGCCGACCAAGGGGCTGACCTTGCCGCTGCTCTCGTTCGGCGGCAGCGGCATCGTCGCCAACTGCTGCGCCCTGGCGATCGTGCTCAGAGTCGATTACGAGAACCGCCAGATGATGAAAGGCCTTTCTTTGTGAGCGGGATGCGTGAATCAGTCGCCACGCGCACCATCCTCGTGATGGCCGGCGGGACCGGGGGCCATATCTACCCGGCTCTTGCGGTGGCCGACTACCTGCGTGAGCGCGGCTGGAAAGTGGTCTGGCTTGGCGCGCGCAGCGGAATGGAAGCCACGCTGGTGCCGAAGCACGGTTATGCGGTCGAGTGGATCCGCTTTTCCGGTCTGCGCGGCAAAGGCATCGTGCGTCTGGCGTTGCTGCCTTTGAATCTCCTGATCGCGTTCTGGCAAAGCGCGCGCGCCATTTTCCGGGTGCGTCCCGACGTGGTGCTGGGAATGGGCGGGTATATCGCATTTCCGGGCGGAATGATTGCTGCATTTCTCGACCGGCCGCTGGTACTGCACGAGCAGAACTCGATCGCCGGACTTGCGAACAAGGTGCTGGCGCAGGTCGCAGACCGCATCCTGGTCGCGTTTCCGGGCGTGCTGAAGAAGTCCGAGTGGACGGGCAATCCCGTGCGTCGCGAAATAGCCGAACTGCCGGCGCCCGAGCAGCGATTCCGCGGCCGCGGCGGCAATCTCCGAGTGCTTGTGGTGGGCGGCAGCCTCGGTGCGCAGATTTTGAATGACACAGTGCCGCGGGCACTGGCGCTGATACCCGAGAGCCGTCGCCCCGACGTCACGCATCAGGCCGGCGAGAAGCATATCGCCGCGCTCGAGAAGAACTATCGCGATGCCGGCGTGAACGCAACCGCGCTTGCTTTTATCCACGACATGGCGGGCGCCTACGCCGATGCCGACGTGGTCATCTGCCGCGCCGGCGCCTTGACGGTGGCGGAACTAGCGGCCGCGGGCGTGGCCTGCGTACTGGTGCCGTTCCCGCACGCGGTGGATGACCACCAGACCTACAACGCCCGTTTCCTGTCCGACAAGTCGGCGGCGGTGCTGCTGCCGCAGAACGAACTGACACCGCGCAAGCTCGCCGATGTGCTGCTCGGCTTCACTCGCGAAAGATTGCTCGAGATGGCAAGGCTCGCGCGTTCGCTCGGCAAACCGGACGCCACTCGTGTGGTCGCCGAGCATTGCATGGCCGCCGCGGGATGAAAAGACTTGAGCCACAGAGATCACAGAGTTCATGGAGAAAGGACCAATCTGTTCGTGAAGTTATCTGCGCGCTCTGTGTCCTCTGTGGCAGGAAATCATGAAACATAAGGTCAAACACGTGCACTTCGTCGGCATCGGCGGCGCCGGGATGAGCGGTATCGCCGAGGTGATGCTTAACCTGGGTTTCGAGGTGAGCGGTTCCGACATCGCCGACAGCGCCGCGACCAAGAGGCTCAAGGCTCTGGGCGCGAAAGTACACATCGGCCACGCCGATTCCAATGTCAGCGGCGCAAACGCGGTCGTCACCTCCACCGCCGTCAAGCCGGACAACCCGGAAGTGGCGGCCGCGCGCGCTCGGCGTATCCCGGTAGTGCCGCGCGCGATGATGCTGGCGGAATTGATGCGGCTCAAGCAGGGCCTCGCGGTTGCGGGCACACACGGAAAGACCACGACCACCAGCCTGATCGCCAGCGTGCTTGCCGAGGCGGATATGGATCCGACTTTTGTGATCGGTGGCCGGCTAGAAGCGGCTGGTTCCCACGCCAAGCTCGGCAGCGGCGAGTTCATCGTGGTGGAGGCCGACGAGTCCGACGCTTCTTTTCTCTACCTGCAGCCGGTGCTGGCAGTGGTCACCAATATCGACGCGGACCACATGGAAACTTACGGACATGACTTCGGAAAGCTGCGCCAGGCCTTCCTCGAATTCATCGAACACCTGCCCTTTTACGGGATGGCGGTGCTGTGCATCGACGACGCCAACGTCCGCAGCCTGACGCCGCTCATCACCCGGCCGGTCACCACCTACGGCCTGACCGACGGCGCGCAGATTCGCGCGCTGGACGTGGAGGCGGCGGCGTGGCAGATGCGGTTTCGCGTGGTGCGCAAAATCGGTTTCAACGGACACGCGCAGGCGGCACCCGATCTGAGAATCACGCTCAATCTGCCGGGCCTGCACAACGTGCAGAACGCGCTCGCCGCAATCGCGGTGGGCATGGAAATTGGTGCACCCGACGCCGCGATCCTCAAGGCGCTGGCGGAGTTTCGTGGCGTCGGGCGGCGCTTCCAGCGTTACGGCGACGTGGTGCTGCGCAAAGGCGGCAGCTTCACGCTGATCGACGATTACGGGCATCACCCGGTGGAGATCGCGGCGACCGTCGCCGCAGCCCGCGGCGCTTTTCCCGGCCGGCGCCTGGTGCTGGCATTTCAACCGCATCGCTACTCCAGGACGCGTGACTGCTTCGAAGACTTCGTGAAAGTGCTGTCTTCGGCGGACGCGCTGCTGCTTACCGAAGTGTATCCGGCCGGCGAGGCGCCGATCGTTGCCGCAGACGGCCGGGCGCTGGCGCGCGCAGTGCGCGTCGCCGGAAAGGTCGAGCCGGTGTTCGTCGAACACGTGATCGAGCTGGGGGCAGCAATCCTGGCGTCCGTCCAACCCGGGGACGTCGTGATCACGATGGGCGCCGGCTCGATAGGCGGCGTGCCAGGAAAAGTGGCAACGATGAAGGGCGAGGGATGAAGGCTGAAGGAAATGCCGACTGCCGAATTTGCTGATAGATATGGATATGTCTGAGCAGTTGCAATCAGGGACACCCGCGCTTCGCGGCGAACTGCGGCGCGACGAGCCGATGCGCCGGCACACCAGCTGGCGCGCCGGCGGGACCGCGGATCGCGCTTACCTGCCCGCCGATCTCGATGACTTGTGCGTGTTCCTCCGTGGCTTGCCGCACGCGGAGCCGGTTTTCTTCGCCGGTCTGGGCAGCAACCTGCTGGTGCGGGACGGCGGCATCCGCGGCACGGTGGTATTCACGCATGCAGTGCTGCGGCGATTCTTCCTCGACGAGGAGGCCGGCGCGGCGGAGATCTACGCGGAGGCCGGCGTGGCCTGTCCGAAAGTGGCCCGCTTCGCGGCCGTCCACAACCTCGAAGGCGCCGAGTTTCTCGCCGGCATACCCGGCACCGTCGGCGGAGCGCTGGCGATGAATGCCGGATGTTACGGGGCGGAGACCTGGGATGCGGTGGCGCGGGTGCGCACGGTCGATCTCAGCGGACGATTGCAGATCCGATCGCCGGGCGAATACTCCATT
>JAXIOX010000277.1:0-2462 GCA_045403275.1 Burkholderiales bacterium
CCACTGCGCCACCAGGTAACCACGGCGCACGACCATTCCGGCGGGCCCGCCGCGCTCCCTGGTCTCGCCAAGGATCGCCGGATAGGGCTCGTTGGCCACGTCTTTCTGAATCTGCTTGAACACGTCGCGCTCCCACGGCGCCTCGTTCTGCTGCGCGTAACGGATCGCCTCGTCCAGGGCTGCCTTATTGAATCCCGCCGCCGCAGGCGCGCGGCGCTCCCATTGTTCGCCCGGAAAATAGACCGGATCGGCGAACGCGGGCAATGCCATCGCAGCAAACGCCGCCGCTATCGCAACCCGCAGAAGCGCGCTCACGATCCGTCCTCCGGCAGTCGATCGCATCATTTTTCACACCTCCCTGTTTGGTATTTTGTGCACAAGATTCGCAATCGGGCTTGTGTCAACTGTGGAACTCACCGCCGAAACCGTTTAGTCTTACCGCAGTTTTCCGGCCCCTGCGGCGGTCCATAAACCTCGACCCGGCCTCATGCTAACAAGAACCAACATCGGTCTCACGATCGAACAGGACGAGCTCAAAGGCTTTTCGCGGACGATAGCGGAAATCGAATGGCTGCTGCTCGCGCTGGTCCTTTTATACCTGCTCGCCGGCGAACCGCCGGACGAGGGCCGCATCGCGCTGAACATGGCGCTGTTCTTCTTTGCCGCGTTCATCCTTGGGCTGCACTACGTCCAGTTCTACAAGGAGGAGTCGCGGCCCAAGCTGCTCATCGAAACCTGGGTGATGATCGTCTTTATCACCTGGGTGGTCCTGTACACGGGCAAGATTCACAGCCCGCTGCTCAATCTCTACCTGTTGCCGATCATTGCCAGCGCGCTGATTTTCGGCAAGCTGGTGACCGCCATAAAAGTCGCCGCGATCCTCGGCTGCTTCATGTTCTTTGCCTACGAACCCGGATCAAAGACGCTGTTGTCGCTGCGCTACTGGGGCGAAATCCTGGCGATGTCAATGCCGGTGATCCTGGTGGCCTACATCACCACCATGCTTACTGCCGACATCCGTTACGCTGTGGACAAAATCAAGCAGGTGTCGGATACCGACGAACTGACCGGTCTGTACAACATGCGCGCCTTCTCGGCGATGCTGCAGCGATCCTTCAAGCAGGCAGTGCGTTATGGGCACGCGTTTGCGTTGGTGATGGTGGACTCGGACAATCTCAAGCAGGTCAACGACGCGCATGGCCATGAAGCCGGCAACCGGCTGCTGCAGCACGTGGTGCGCTGCATTCGCGAACAGTTGCGCGGAGCGGACGTCATGGCGCGCTTCGGCGGTGACGAATTCATCCTGCTGCTGCCGGAGACCAACAACAGGGGTGCGCTGGAAATGGCCGAACGCATTCGCAAGGCGGTCGAGTTGTCGCGTTTCAGCGTGCGCGAAGGCGACACCAACATAACGATCAGTCTGGGGGTGGCGAGCTACCCCGAGGACGGCGGCAATCTCGAGATGATCCTCGAAAAGGCCGACAAGGCCATGTATCGCGCCAAGCAGAAAGGGCGCAACCGCGTGGTGTCCTATCTGGAAAATACGGCAGGCTGATGGCGCCCCGGCCGGAAGTACGCGGTATCGTCGTAGAACCCTTCCCTCTCGTTCCCGCTCCACCAGCCCGGCACGCCCAACACCGGCAGCGGAGACAATTCTCTGCCGTGGCGAAACCGTTCACGGTTCCAGACGTGTATGGACAGCCGGCGATCGAGCTCCGCCAGTTGCGCCGCCTGAGCCAGTTCAAGGAATGCGCCCGGCACCTGCACAAGCACGGCTTTTCCGGTCAGGCCGACGAAGGGATGCAGCGCCTTGGAGAACAGCGCGTGGCCGAACACATAGAAGCGCATTCGCGCCTTCACTGCGTCGCGCCGGTTCCAGAACAATTCCTTCCAGCGAAAGCCGCGCACCAGTTCGAGCAACTCTGCGTCGGTGCAAACGACCGCCACGCCGTCTTCGTCGAACAGGGTCAGCGCATCGCGTTGCGGCGGGCGGTTGCCCCCGCCTGCCGCAACCATGGACTCGTAGTGGCGGGCATTGATCACGGCTTTTGTCGTCGGGAACGTGAGCCACACCAGCGCATTGAACAAGTCGTGCCAGTCGAAAGTCCGCACCTGAACTTCGCCCCTGAGATAGGCGCGCGGCTCGAACGCGGCTTCGAACGCCCTTTCTTTCGGCGCCTGCGGAACAAAGCGCACGCGCATGCCCTGCGCGTTGACGATGCGCAGTCCGTGGTCTTCGGCCAGCGCGTTGAGCAGATCGAGGTCCGGCCAGCCGATAGCCGGCAGGCCGGCGCCCACCGGGCGCAGCGGCGCGAACATCTCACTGCGGGTCAGCCAGTCGGTATTCCAGAAGTCGGCCATGAGGTTGACCAAGTGCGATCGGTTAACATTGCCGTTCCAGTATATCCACGCCCGTTGCAAACATGACTGAACGCGTTGACTGCGCGGTGATCGGCGCCGGG
>JAXIOX010000041.1:0-10946 GCA_045403275.1 Burkholderiales bacterium
GTCGGCAACGTCATCGGCGATCTGTCTTCGCGCCGCGGCATGATCCAGGGCCAGGAGGAAGTGGCGGGCACGATGGTGATCAAGGCGGAAGTGCCGCTGGCGGAAATGTTCGGCTATTCGACGACTCTGCGCTCCGCCACCCAGGGCCGCGCCACCTATACGATGGAATTCAAGCATTACGCCGAAGCGCCGAAGACCGTCGCCGAAGCGGTGATCAATAAGAAGGCTGCATAAGCAGGAAGGAACGGCGCGATGTCAAAGGGAAAGTTTGAGCGCACCAAGCCGCACGTGAACGTGGGGACCATAGGCCACGTGGACCATGGCAAGACCACGCTGACGGCGGCACTGACGCTGGTGCTGTCGAAGAAGTTCGGGGGCGAGGTCAAGGCCTACGACCAGATCGACAATGCTCCGGAAGAAAAGGCGCGCGGGATCACCATCAACACGGCGCACGTGGAGTACGAAACGGCCAAGCGCCACTATGCGCACGTGGACTGCCCGGGGCATGCCGACTACGTGAAGAACATGATCACGGGTGCGGCGCAGATGGACGGGGCCATCCTGGTGGTTTCGGCCGCCGACGGCCCGATGCCGCAGACCCGCGAGCACATTTTGCTGGCGCGCCAGGTGGGCGTTCCCTACATCGTGGTGTTCATGAACAAGGCCGACATGGTCGATGACAAGGAACTGCTGGAACTGGTGGAAATGGAAGTGCGCGAACTGCTCTCCAAGTACGAGTTTCCCGGCGACAAGACCCCGATCATCATTGGCAGCGCGCTCAAAGCGCTCGAAGGCGACAAGACCGACATGGGCGAAGGGGCGATCTTCAAGCTGGCCGATGCGCTGGACTCCTACATTCCCGAGCCCAAGCGGGCGCTTGACGGTCCGTTCCTGATGCCGGTGGAAGACGTCTTCTCGATTTCGGGTCGCGGCACCGTGGTCACCGGGCGGGTGGAGCGCGGCATCGTCAAAGTGGGCGATGAACTGGAGATCGTGGGGCTCAAGCCCACCATCAAGACCGTGTGCACCGGGGTGGAGATGTTCAGGAAGCTGCTGGACCAGGGGCAGGCGGGCGACAACATCGGGGTGCTGCTCAGAGGCACCAAGCGTGAAGAAGTCGAGCGCGGCCAGGTGCTGGCCAAGCCCGGCTCCATCACCCCGCACACCAAGTTTGCGGCCGAAGTCTACGTGCTCTCGAAGGAAGAGGGCGGGCGCCACACGCCGTTTTTCAACGGCTACCGTCCGCAGTTTTACTTCCGCACCACCGATGTGACCGGTGCGGTGGAGCTGCCCAAGGGCACCGAGATGGTGATGCCCGGGGACAACGTGGCCATTACCGTGCAGCTCATTCAGCCCATTGCGCTGGAAGAGGGCTTGCGCTTTGCCATTCGCGAGGGCGGCCGCACCGTGGGCGCCGGCGTGGTGTCCAAGGTCATCGAGTGATTGAGTGATCGGGTGATTAAGTCATTGGGTGACCAAGAGCGAACCGCGCAACCACTGAATCACTGGATCACTATTCACCTAATCACTGGGATTAAAAGGCCAGTAGCTCAATTGGCAGAGCGTCGGTCTCCAAAACCGAAGGTTGGGGGTTCGAGACCCTCCTGGCCTGCCACCCGAAATCCCGCAACCGGAAGCTTGTTCATTGCCAGGGTTGCGGGTGGCCGTTCAAGAGGGTGGCTCAAGAGGTTCTTTTGATGGCAGACAAGATCAAATTGGCGCTGGCGGTACTGCTGGTCATCGCAGGAATCGCCGGCTTCTATTATTTGGGCGACAGGGCGCTGATTCTGCGGGTTGCCTCGGTGCTCGCGGGATTTGTCGCCGCGGGTTTGGTGGCATGGACGACTGAGCCAGGACGGCAGTTCTATGTCTATGCCCAGGAAGCGGTGGCTGAAACCAGGAAAGTGGTGTGGCCCTCGCGCAAGGAAACGGTGCAGACCACCGGAATGGTGCTCGCCTTCGTGCTGGTGATGGCGATCTTCCTGTGGATCGTGGACGCGGTCCTGGTGTGGGGCGTGAAACTCTTGATGGGGCCGGCGGCGTGACGTCGAAAAAGTGGTATGTGGTTCACGCCTACTCGGGCTTCGAGAAGAGCGTCCAGCGCGCGCTGGTGGAGCGCATCAGCCGGGCCGGCATGGAAGACAAATTCGGCCAGATTCTGGTCCCGGTGGAAGAAGTGGTCGAGATGAAAAGCGGCCAGAAGAACATCAGCGAGCGCAAGTTTTTTCCAGGCTACGTGCTGGTAGAGATGGACATGACCGACGAGACCTGGCACCTGGTGAAGAACACGCCGAAAGTGACCGGTTTCGTCGGCGGCGCGCCCGGGCGCCGTCCGCCACCGATCAGCGAAAAGGAAGTCCACGCGATTTTGCATCAGATCCAGGAAGGTGTGGAGAAGCCTAAGCCCAAGGTGCTGTTCGAAGCGGGCGAGGCGGTGCGCGTCAAGGAAGGACCATTCACCGACTTTCACGGCTCGGTGGAAGAAGTGAACTACGACAAGAACAAGCTGCGGGTTTCGGTTTCCATCTTCGGGCGCGCCACGCCCGTCGAACTGGATTTCAGCCAGGTCGAAAAGGCCTAAGTGCGGGATTTGGGGTTGAGGATCGAGTTGCAATCCGGGGACGTTTAACGGGGAGAGCATCTGAACTGGCTAAAAAATTGGATTGAAGGGTTTACTCATTTCTCAATCCTGTTTGCCCAATCCTGATGTTCGCTAGCACCCACTCATTAGAGGAGTTTTATCGTGGCAAAGAAAGTCATCGGCTTCGTAAAGCTGCAGGTTCCTGCAGGCAAAGCCAATCCGAGCCCGCCGATCGGTCCGGCACTGGGCCAGCGTGGCCTGAACATCATGGAATTCTGCAAGGCCTTCAACGCCCAGACCCAGGGCGTGGAGCCGGGTCTGCCTTTACCGGTGGTTATCACCGCCTATGCGGACAAGAGCTTCACCTTCATTATCAAGACTCCGCCGACCTCGGTGCTGATAAGGAAAGCAGCCAAAGTCGAGAAGGGCAGCGCCAAGCCGAATACCGACAAGGTGGGCAGGCTGACTCGTGCGCAAGTCGAGCAGATTGCCAAGCAGAAGATGCCGGACCTGACCGCTGCGGATCTGGAAGCGGCGATGCGCACCGTGGCCGGCAGCGCACGCAGCATGGGCGTGGAAGTGGAGGGGTTCTGAAATGGCACATATTTCCAAGCGAACCAAGGAGTTGCGGGCCAAGATCGACCGCAGCAAGGGGTACCCGATCGCCGACGCGATCAAGCTGGTGAAAGAAGGCGCCAGCGCCAAATTCAACGAATCCGTGGACGTTGCCATCAATCTCGGCATCGACGCCAAGAAGTCGGACCAGACCGTGCGCGGTTCGATCGTGCTGCCCAAGGGCACCGGCAAGACGGTGCGGGTGGCAGTGTTTGCGCAGGGCGACAAGGCGCAGGCGGCCAAGGATGCCGGAGCCGACATCGTCGGATTCGAGGACCTCGCCGCCAAGGTCAAGGAAGGCAAGATCGACTTCGACGTGGCGATCGCCACGCCCGACGCGATGCGTGTGGTCGGCCAGCTCGGTCAGGTCCTCGGCCCGCGTGGCCTGATGCCGAACCCGAAAGTGGGCACGGTGACGCCGAATGTCGCCGACGCAGTCAAGAATGCCAAGGCCGGCCAGGTCCAGTACCGCGCCGACAAGGCGGGCGTAGTCCAGTGCACCATCGGTCGCGCCTCGTTCACCGAGGAAGCACTGAAGGACAACTTTCTGGCGTTGATGGAAGCATTGAACAAATCGAGGCCCTCGGGGACTAAGGGCATCTATCTGAAGAAAGTCTCGGTCTCCAGCACCATGGGACCGGGCGTGAGGGTGGACCAGGCTAGCCTGAGCACCCAGCAGCAGTAAGGACTTTGGGATCTGACCACTCAAGGCCTACGGACTCTGAAATTCCAGCGCAAACCCCGTCAGGGGACAAACGCTGGGGTCTTGGTACCGGTGGCAGGTGAGAACGGTCAGAACTGTCAAAGACCGTTGGGGCCGAGCCGGTGAGGCGAGAGGCGAGAGGCGTGAGGCGCAAGCCCACGTGCCGAGCCAATACGAAGATCCGGGGAGGCTTAATCGCGGTGGTCGAAAAGCCGGGCATTGGGGTTAGCCCTCACGCCTTGCTCCTCACCGCATGCGCCCAACGCAGATAGTGCACCCAAGAGACAGGTTTCGAGCGGGCGAGATATCAGCGCCGGCTCCTGGATCGAAGGTCGCTATGACTGAAAGGGTGAGGCCGATCACCGCGGGTGAAAGGCCTCTTGTTCAACTTGCAGGAGGGTAGACCTTGGGTCTCAATCTGGACGAAAAGAAAGCGGTAGTGGCGGAGGTCAGCGCGAAGGTTGCGCAGGCCCAGGCCATCGTGCTGGCTGAATACCGCGGTCTCGAAGTCGGCGACATGACCTCGTTGCGGGCGAAAGCACGCAACTCGGGCGTGTACCTCCGAGTTCTCAAGAACACCCTGGTACGTCGTGCCGTCACCGGCACCGCGTTCGAGAGCCTGGCCCAGCACATGGTCGGGCCGCTCGCGTACGGCATTTCTGCCGATCCGGTGGCTGCGGCGAAAGTGCTCAACGAATTTGCCAAGGCGAACGAGCGGTTCGTCATCAAGGCCGGCGCAATGCCTGGACAGGTCATGACCCCGAAACAGGTCGCGACCCTGGCCACCATGCCGAGCCGCGAAGAACTTCTGGCAAAACTCATGGGGACGATGCAGGCGCCGATCGCCAAGTTCGTCCGGACACTCAACGAAGTGCCCGGCAAATTTGTGCGCACGCTGGCTGCAGTCAGGGATCAAAAACAGGCCGCGTAACAACAGCGACTCAACCGTTTACAAGATTTCAGGAGATACGAAATGGCAATGGCCAAAGCTGAACTTCTCAACGCCATCGGCAACATGAGCGTCCTCGAGCTCTCGCAACTTATCAAGGACATGGAGGATAAGTTCGGGGTTTCCGCAGCCGCCGCGGCGGTTGCCGTTGCTGCTCCCGCGGCTGGCGGCGGCGCGGCTGCCGTGGCGGAGGAAAAGGTTGAATTTTCCGTGATTCTCGCCGCGACCGGCGACAACAAGGTAAACGTCATCAAGGTGGTGCGAGCGGTTACCGGTCTGGGTCTGAAGGAAGCCAAGGACCTGGTGGACGGCGCACCCAAGCCGGTCAAGGAAGGCATTCCCAGGAAGGACGCCGAGGAGATCAAGAAGCAACTGGAAGAAGCCGGCGCGAAAGCCGAGATCAAATAAGGCTTGCGCAAGCATGCAGGGAGGCTGGCGGCTGCGGTCGCCAGCCTTCTTCTGCATTAACGACGACGCAAAAGAGGCTAAAGAAAAACCCCGCAACGGCGGTTTTTCTTTGTCTTCTGAAGCGACTGCAGAAGACAGGTATGGTCGGATGGCGGGGTTCCCCGCCATCGTCCGCCAGCGGTTGGTAGCGGCCAACCACCACGCCCATCACCAGTCGATGAACGCAGCGCGCGATCCCCGCGCCTGCCGTGAATCGGAGATGTCATGGCTTACTCCTTTACCGAGAAGAAACGCGTTCGCAAGAGCTTTGCCAAGCGTGCGAGCGTGTTGCAGGTACCATTTCTGCTGGCAACGCAAATCGATTCGTACGCGCAGTTTCTGCAGGCCGAATTGACCGCGGGCAAGCGCAAGAACCAGGGCCTGCAGGCCGCTTTCCAGTCGATCTATCCGATCGTCAGTCATTCGGGCAATGCGCGGCTCGACTTCGTCAGTTATCAGCTGGGCACCCCGCCTTTCGACGTCAAGGAGTGCCAGCAGCGCGGCCTGACTTTCGCGGCGCCGCTGCGGGCCAAGGTGCGACTGACCATCATGGACAAGGAAGCCGCCAAGCCCACCGTGAAGGAGGTCAAGGAACAGGAAGTGTACATGGGTGAAATCCCGTTGATGACCACCACCGGCTCGTTCGTCATCAACGGCACCGAGCGCGTTATCGTGTCGCAACTGCACCGCTCGCCGGGCGTGTTCTTCGAGCACGACCGCGGCAAGACCCACTCCTCTGGCAAGCTGCTGTTTTCGGCGCGCATCATCCCCTATCGCGGTTCGTGGCTGGACTTCGAGTTCGATCCGAAGGACTACCTGTACTTCCGCGTCGACCGGCGCCGCAAGATGCCGGTCACGATCCTGCTCAAGGCGATCGGCTACACCCCGGAACAGATTCTTGCCGGCTTCTTCATGATGGATACCTTCCACATCTCGAAGAAAGGCATCCAGTTCGAACTCAAGCCCGACCGCATGCGCGGCGAGATCGCGCGCTTCGACATCGTTACCAAGCAGGGCAAGCTGATCGTCCAGAAGGACAAGCGCGTCACCGTCAAGCACGTGCGCGACATGGAGCAGGCGGGGCTGAGCAGAATCGCAGTATCCGACGAGTTCCTGCTCGGCCGCACCCTTGGCCACAACCTGGTCAACAAGGACACCGGCGAGATCGTCGCCAACGCCAACGACGAGATCACCGAGAGTCTGCTGAAAAAGATCATCGAGGCGGGAATCGACACCATTCAGACCATTTACATCAACGATCTCGACCAGGGACCGTACGTCTCCCAGACGCTGCGCACCGACGAGACTACCGATCAGATGGCAGCGCAGGTGGCGATCTACCGCATGATGCGCCCAGGGGAGCCGCCGACCGAAGACGCGGTGCGCACGCTGTTCAACGGGCTGTTCTACGCCGAGGAACGTTACGACCTGTCGGCGGTGGGCCGGATGAAGTTCAACCGCCGCGTCGGTCGCAATGAACTGACCGGTCCGGGCACGCTGTCCAACGAGGACATCATCTCGGTCATCCAGATCCTGATCGATCTGCGCAACGGACGCGGCGAAATCGACGACATCGACCATCTCGGCAACCGCCGCGTGCGCTCGGTGGGCGAACTCGCCGAGAACCAGTTCCGCGCCGGCCTGGTGCGGGTGGAGCGCGCGGTCAAGGAGCGACTCTCCCAAGCCGAATCCGAAAACCTGATGCCGCACGATCTGATCAATGCCAAGCCGGTATCGGCGGCGGTGCGTGAATTCTTCGGTTCGTCCCAGTTGTCGCAGTTCATGGACCAGACCAATCCGCTCTCCGAGATCACCCACAAGCGCCGCGTTTCTGCGCTGGGACCCGGAGGCCTTACGCGCGAGCGTGCCGGCTTCGAGGTGCGCGACGTGCACCCGACCCACTACGGACGGGTATGCCCGATCGAAACGCCGGAAGGCCCGAATATCGGCCTGATCAACTCGCTGGCGCTGTACGCCCGCACCAATGAGTATGGTTTCCTGGAAACGCCGTACCGCAACGTCGTGAACGGCCGCGTCACCGACGACATCGAGTTCCTGTCGGCGATCGAGGAAGGCAAGTACGTCATCGCCCAGGCCAATGCCGCGATCGACAAGAAGGGCAAGCTTCTCGACGAACTGGTGTCCTGCCGCCATCACAACGAATTCACGATGGCGACTGCCGACCGCGTCGAGTACATGGACGTGGCGCCTTCGCAGATCGTATCCGTGGCCGCGTCGCTGATCCCGTTCCTGGAGCACGACGATGCCAACCGGGCGCTGATGGGATCGAACATGCAGCGCCAGGCCGTTCCCTGCCTGCGCGCGGAGAAGCCGCTGGTCGGCACCGGCATCGAGCGTACCGTGGCAGTGGACTCAGGCACCGCGGTGCAGGCGTTGCGCGGCGGCGCGGTCGATTATGTCGATGCCTCGCGAATCGTGGTGCGGGTCAACGACGAAGAGACCTCGGCCGGCGAAGTTGGCGTGGATATCTACAATCTGGTCAAGTACACCCGTTCCAACCAGAACACCAACATCAACCAGCGTCCGATCGTGAAGGTCGGCGACCACATCGCCCGCGGCGACGTGGTGGCCGATGGCGCATCAACCGACATGGGAGAACTGGCGCTGGGACAGAACCTGCTGGTGGCGTTCATGCCCTGGAACGGCTACAACTTCGAGGACTCCATCCTGATCTCCGAGCGCGTGGTGGCCGAAGACCGCTTCACCTCGATCCACATCGAGGAACTTTCGGTGGTGGCGCGCGACACCAAGCTCGGGCCCGAGGAAATCACCCGCGACATCTCCAATCTTTCCGAGGGAATGCTGGCGCGGCTGGACGAGTCCGGCATCGTGTACATCGGCGCGGAAGTCGAAGCCGGCGACGTGCTGGTGGGCAAGGTCACGCCCAAGGGCGAAACCCAGCTCACCCCGGAAGAGAAACTGCTGCGCGCGATCTTCGGCGAGAAGGCCTCCGACGTGAAGGACACCTCGCTGCGCGTGCCCTCCGGCATGTCCGGCACGGTGATCGACGTGCAGGTATTCACCCGCGAAGGCATCGAGCGCGACAAGCGCGCCCAACAGATCATCGACGACGAACTGAAGCGCTACAAGAAAGACCTCGCCGACCAGTTGCGCATCGTCGAGGACGACGCCTTCGGCCGCATCGAACGCCTGCTTACCGGCAAGACCGCCAACGGTGGTCCGAAAAAACTCGCCAAGGGCGCCAAGATCACCAAGGCCTACCTGCAGGATATCGAACGCTACCACTGGTTCGACGTGCGTCTGGCGAACGAGGAGGCGGCACAACAGCTCGAGCAATTGCAGGAGGGATTGGAGCAGACCCGCAAGGCATTCGATGCGGCGTTCGAGGAAAAGAAGCGCAAGCTCACCAGCGGCGACGAACTGCCCCCCGGCGTGCAGAAAATGGTCAAGGTCTACCTCGCGGTCAAGCGCAGACTCCAACCCGGCGACAAGATGGCCGGCCGCCACGGCAACAAGGGCGTGATCTCCAAGATCACCCCGATCGAGGACATGCCACACATGGCCGACGGTACACCGGTGGACGTGGTGCTCAATCCGCTGGGCGTACCGTCGCGGATGAACGTCGGCCAGATTCTGGAAACCCATCTCGGATGGGCTGCCAAGGGCCTGGGAAAGCGCATCGGCGAACTGCTCAAGGCCCAGGCCAAGATCGCCGACATCCGCAAGGCGCTGACGCTGATCTACAACTCCAGCGGCAAACCCGAAGACATCAGTGATTTCACCGACATGGAGGTCATCGATCTGGCGCGCAATCTCCAGTTCGGCGTGCCGTTCGCGACCCCGGTTTTCGATGGTGCCACCGAGGACGAGATCAAGACCATGCTCGAACTTGCGGGCCTGCCGAAATCCGGTCAGATCGCGCTGATGGACGGCCGCACCGGGGAACTCTTCGATCGGCCGGTCACCGTGGGTTACATGCACATGCTGAAGCTGCACCACCTGGTTGACGACAAGATGCACGCCCGCTCCACGGGCCCGTACTCGCTCGTCACCCAGCAGCCGCTGGGCGGCAAGGCGCAGTTCGGCGGCCAGCGCTTCGGCGAAATGGAAGTCTGGGCGCTCGAGGCCTATGGCGCTGCTTACACGCTGCAGGAAATGCTCACCGTCAAATCCGACGACGTGGGCGGCCGCACCAAGGTGTACGAGAACATCGTCAAGGGCGAGCACAAGATCGACGCCGGCATGCCGGAGTCCTTCAACGTGCTGGTGAAGGAAATCCGCTCGCTCGCGATCGACATCGATCTGGACCGCTACTAACGCGTGAAGGGTGCCCCGCAAGGGGATACCGGCCTTTGGCCATAAATGAGTGAAGAGTGAAGGGTCAATGCGCACCACCTTTACTGACGATCCTTCGACTTAGGCGAACTACTCCTCACATAACGAGGTTAGAAATGAAAGCATTGCTCGATTTGTTCAAGCAGGTTACGCAAGAAGAAGAGTTCGATGCCATCAAGATCGGACTGGCTTCCCCCGAGAAGATACGCTCGTGGTCGTACGGCGAAGTGAAGAAGCCCGAGACCATCAACTACCGCACCTTCAAGCCGGAGCGCGACGGCCTGTTCTGCGCCAAGATCTTCGGCCCGGTGAAGGATTACGAGTGCCTGTGCGGCAAGTACAAGCGCCTGAAACACCGCGGCGTGATCTGCGAAAAATGCGGCGTGGAAGTCACACTGTCGAAAGTGCGCCGCGAGCGCATGGGCCACATCGAGCTCGCCAGCCCGGTGGCGCACATCTGGTTCCTGAAGTCGCTGCCGTCGCGCCTGGGCCTGGTGCTCGACATGACGCTGCGCGACATCGAGCGCGTGCTCTATTTCGAGGCATTCGTGGTCACCAACCCGGGAATGACGCCGATGAAGCGCGGCGACCTGCTCTCCGAGGATGCCTACCTGGAGAAAGTCGAGGAGTTCGGCGACGAGTTCCATGCGGCGATGGGCGCCGAGGGCGTGCGCGAACTTCTGCGCCACCTCGATCTGAACAAGGAAATCGACACGCTGCGCAAGGAACTCGAGGGGACCGATTCGGAAACCAAGATCAAGAAGATCGCCAAGCGGCTGAAAGTGCTCGAAGGCTTCCAGAAATCCGGCATCAAGGCTGACTGGATGGTGATGGAAGTGCTGCCGGTGCTGCCGCCGGAATTGCGGCCGTTGGTGCCGCTCGACGGGGGGCGCTTCGCGACTTCCGACTTGAATGACCTCTACCGCCGCGTCATCAACCGCAACAACCGGCTCAAACGCCTGCTCGAACTCAAGGCGCCGGAAATCATCGTGCGCAACGAAAAGCGCATGCTGCAGGAGGCGGTGGATTCGCTGCTCGACAACGGCCGCCGCGGCAAAGCGATGACCGGAGCCAACAAGCGCCCGCTCAAGTCGCTTGCCGACATGATCAAGGGGAAAGGCGGACGGTTCCGTCAAAACCTATTGGGCAAGCGAGTCGATTATTCCGGCCGCTCGGTGATCGTGGTCGGCCCGCAGCTCAAGCTGCACCAGTGCGGCCTGCCCAAGAAGATGGCGCTCGTGCTGTTCGAGCCCTTCATCATCCGCCGCCTCAAGGAGCTTGGACTCGTCCACACCGTGCGCAGCGCGAAGAAGATGATCGAGCGCCGCACGCCC
>JAXIOX010000051.1:0-4323 GCA_045403275.1 Burkholderiales bacterium
TGCCGAAAAAAATATCGATACTGCCGGTGGGCGGCATCACGCCGCAAAACATGACGGACTACTGGGCCGCCGGCGCCGACGGATTCGGACTCGGATCGGCACTCTACAAGCCCGGCATGACTGTTGCGCAGGTGGCGCAATCGGCGGCGGAATTCCGCTTGGCTTTGAACGCGTTGCCAAAAAAACAATGACCGCGGTGACGGCACTGTTAGTAGTTGCCACGCGAGCATATTTTGCGCGATACTGATATCAGCTGGCATCGGGCATTTCCAAGGGGGGAAGACAATGAAAAAGCTGGCGTGGGGGACAATTCTTATATGCATTCTTTGCTCTGCAAGCCTCGCTGCGGAGCCGGAGCCTGCCGGTACTGCCGGTACCACCGCTACTTCCAGTGCCGAGGGTGGCGCCGCGAAGGGTGCGGATGCTGCGGACTGGGGTAATTCGAGCGACAAGGCCACGGTGGCCACCGTTACCACGATAGTCATCTTGACGGGGATAGGGATGGCGGCAGTCCTGAGTGGCGGGGACGATCCAGCCACGGCGACACAGCACTAACCGGCAGCCCCCTGAAACACCGAAAATTGGGGTCAAACTGGTCCAAAATGGGGTCAGGCTGACCCCGTTTTAGTATTAAGGAGTGTCGTTGGCCAGCGCCCTGGATAGCGCCAGGTCTTCTCCCGCGATCATGTCCACTCCGTTCTGCGCGAAGCGCGCGGCCGCGGCGAGCGGGCGTTGATCCTTCTCGTGGTCGAGCGACCACTGGGCGTGACGGCAAAGTAACAGCAAGGCGAACGCCCGCCCGAGCGTCATGGCAAAGCGCCGTGCCCCTGCTTCCAGTACATCGCCGGAAGTCTGCGAGATCCAGCCCTGCGCGTGTGACAGCGCGGCCTGGGCGGCTTTCACGCAGGTCAGCAGCCGCGTGTCGCGCACCGCGGAAGCGAGCGTTTCCACTTCGATTTGCAGCGCGCCGAGCGCGCTTCCGGCTTGCAGCGCGCGCAGCGCATCCAACGCCAGCACGTTGGTGGTCCCTTCCCAGATCGAAAACACCTGCGCATCGCGCAGCAGCACCGGAATCCCTGTGTCCTCGATGTAGCCAGCCCCGCCGAAGCTCTCGACGATCTCCGGCAGCAACGCTACCGCCTGCCTGCCGGTGGTGAGTTTCACGATCGGCGTGAGCAGCCGCAGCAGATCCTTGCCGCCGCCATCGAGGCTGTCGGTCTCGTCGCGACCGAGCAACTCGACCTCATAGAACGTCAATTGAAATCCAGCCTCGTATTCCGCCTGCAGGCCGGCCAGCGTATCCACGTGCAGCGGCTTGTCCGCGAGCGGCGCACCAAATGCGACGCGCTTTTTCGCGTAGTCGCGCGCCAGCGCCACCCCGCGGCGCATGTAGGACACTGCGCTTACGGCGTTCCAGGTACGGGTGACGTTGAGCATCGGCGCGATGTTGCGCACGCCTTCGGACTCCCCCGCCACCGCCCACGCGGGGGTGCCGTCGAGCGTGAGTTCGGCGGTGGGCACCTTGCGCGTGCCGAGCTTGTCCTTGAGGCGGTGTACCAGGATGTTGGCAAGCCGCCCGTTGGCGTCGCGAGTCTCGAGGAAAAACAGCGCCAGACCTTTGCCGCCGTCGGGATTGCCTTCCGGCCGGGCGAGTGTCAGCGCCATCTGCGACGTCACCGTCGAGGTGAACCACTTGCGGCCATAGAGCCGCCAGCGGTCGCCGTCCTTGCGCGCAATGGTCTCGGAACGGCCGACATCGGAACCGCCGACGCTTTCGGTCATCCACTGGCCGCTGGTCCAGAAACGCGCAGGATCGCGCGCCGTCAGCCGCGGCAGTGCGCGCGCGACCAGCGCCTGATTGCCCGACGATACCAGCGCCCGCGCCGCGCCGTCGGTCATCGCCAGCGCGCAGCTATAAACGTCGGTGGCCGGCGTAAACAGATGCACCAGCGCGAACTGGTGGATGCGCGAAAAGCGCCCGTGCTTGCGTTCGTAGGCGGTGGCCACCAGCCCCCTTTCGGCGGCGATGCGCTCGGCAAGTTTCCACAGGGGCGAGACTTCGACGAGATCGACGCGGTTTCCCCATGCGTCCCAGGGCGTGTGCCTCGGCTCGTTGAGACGGTCGGCGATCTGCATGCGGTACAGCTCGCCGCCGGCCAGTTCGCCGAGGCTCGCCAACTCCGGCTCAACCGCCGCCAGCACGTCGGCGGGGAGCGCACGCGCGAGGTAGGAGCGCAGCACGCGATCCGAGGTGTACTGATTCTCCAGCTCGGGCGCGGGTTGGTTGAATGGCATGAAAGGCCGTGACGGCTTCTCAAATACCGATACACAGGTACTTGATTTCCAGATATTCCTCAATGCCGTACTTGGAACCTTCCCGGCCGATGCCGGATTGCTTGACCCCGCCGAAGGGCGCGACTTCGTTGGAGATGAGCCCGGTATTGACGCCGACCATGCCGGATTCGATGCCTTCGCCGACACGCCAGACGCGGCCGATATCGCGGGCGTAGAAATAGGAAGCCAGCCCGAATTCGGTGTCGTTGGCCATGGCCACGCCTTCTTCCTCGGTCTTGAAGCGGAACAGCGGCGCCACCGGCCCGAAGGTTTCTTCCCTGGTCACCTTCATGGTCGTGTTCACGCCGGTGAGCACGGTGGGCTCGAAAAACAGACCGCCGAGCGCGTGCTTCTTGCCGCCGACCACGATTTTCGCGCCCTTGGAAACCGCGTCCTGGATGTGCTCTTCGACCTTGGCCACCGCGTTTTCGTCGATCAGCGGACCGATGTTGACGCCGGTTTCGGTGCCGCGGCCGACCTTGAGCGCCCTCACCTTCTCGGCGAGTTTGGCGGCGAACCTGTCGTACACGCTGTCCTGCACCAGGATGCGGTTGGCGCAGACACAGGTCTGACCGTTGTTGCGGTACTTGGAGATCATCGCGCCTTCGACCGCCGCGTCGATGTCCGCGTCGTCGAACACCAGGAACGGCGCGTTGCCACCGAGTTCGAGCGAGACCTTCTTGATGGTATGCGCGCTCTGCTTCATCAGCAACGACCCGACTTCGGTGGACCCGGTGAAGCTGATCTTGCGCACCGTCGCGTTCGAAGTGAGCTCGCCGCCGATCTCCTTGGCGCTGCCGCTGACGATGTTGAGGACGCCTTTCGGAATCCCGGCACGCTCCGCCAGTTCGGCCAGCGCAAACGCGGAGTAAGGCGTCTGGGTGGCCGGCTTGATCACCAGCGTGCACCCTGCGGCGAGCGCCGGCGCCGCCTTGCGGGTGATCATCGCGGCCGGGAAGTTCCACGGCGTAATCAGACCGCACACGCCGACCGGCTGCTTGATGACAACCAGGCGCTTGTCGGCCTGGTGCTGCGGGATCACGTCGCCATAAACGCGCTTGGCTTCCTCGGCGAACCATTCGATGAAGGATGCGGCGTAGGCGATCTCGCCCTTGGCTTCGGCCAGCGGCTTGCCCTGCTCAGTGGTCATGATCAGCCCCAGATCGTCGGTGTTGGCGATCATCAGCTCGAACCACTTGCGCAGGATATTGGCGCGCTCCTTGGCCAGCTTCGCGCGCCACGCCGGCAGCGCCGCGCTCGCTGCCTCGATGGCACGGCGCGTTTCCGCCGCCCCCATCTTCGGAATCGTTCCGATCACCGAGCCGTCGGCGGGATTGGTAACGTTGATCGTCGCCTTCGAGTCGGCTTCCCGCCATTCGCCGTTGATGTAACCGTGCTGGCGGAAAAGTTTCTGGTCTTTGAGCGATAACGTGAAGGTGTTGTCCCTTGGTGCATTCATTGGAATCTCCAAAAATCAGTGGCTAGTGGCTAGAATGTTAGGCCGTCTGCGTCCTATTCTTGTTCCGAGATTTCATCCATACGTAGGTCTTGAATATAGTCTGCGCCTTTCACCAGCCACCAACCACTAGACACTGGCCACCTTCTGATCGACCTCCGGTCGATCAGAAGGTGCCGGGATACGCTCCGCCATCGATGAGGAAATTCATTCCGGTGATGTAACCCGCCTGCCTGCTGCACAGGTAAGCGCAGGCGTCGCCGAACTCGTCCGGATTGCCGAAACGTCCGGCCGGCACCGTTTTCATCCGCGCCATATGCACTTCCTCCACCGGCTTGCCCTGCATTTTGGCAGCGGCCTGGCTGCTGCTCTTGAGCCGGTCGGTGTCGAACATCCCGGGCAACAGATTATTGATGGTGACGTTGTGCGCCACGGTCTTGCGGGCGATGCCGGCGACGAAGCCGGTGAGCCCGGTGCGCGCGCCGTTGGACAGCCCAAGGATATCGATGGGCGCCTTGACCGCGCTCGACGTG
>JAXIOX010000124.1:0-8298 GCA_045403275.1 Burkholderiales bacterium
CACGACCACGCAGCCGGGCACCACCAGCCCCTTGCCTGCGCCGCCGCCCTAGTGTCCCGCGTGGGGGGGTGGTTTTCAGTTTCCGAGCGCATCTCCCGCGGGACCAGGACGCCGATACCCCCCAAAAACCGGGGAATTGGGGGGGGGTCCCCCGGGGCGGGGGGGTTTTTCTCCCCCCCCGCCGGCGTGACCCCCCCCGCCCCACGCCACTCGCGAAGCTATGAGCATAAAGTCGGACAAGTGGATTCGTCGTATGGCGCGTGAGCACGCCATGATCGATCCATTCGAGCCGGGCCAGGTCCGTGCAGTCAACGGCCACAAGATCGTGTCCTACGGAACTTCGAGCTACGGTTACGACATCCGTTGCTCGAACGACTTCAAGATTTTCACCAACATTAATTCGACGATGGTGGATCCAAAGAACTTCGACGAAAAATCGTTCGTCGATTTCAAGGGCGATGTTTGCATCATTCCGCCGAATTCCTTCGCGCTCGCCCGCACCGTCGAATACTTCCGCATCCCCCGCAACGTGCTCTCGATTTGCTTGGGCAAGTCGACCTACGCACGTTGCGGCATCATCGTCAACGTCACGCCTTTCGAGCCGGAGTGGGAGGGCTACGTGACGTTGGAATTTTCCAATACCACGCCGCTGCCTGCCAAGATCTACGCCAACGAGGGCGTCGCCCAGGTGATTTTCTTCGAGTCCGATGCCGACGACGTCTGCGAGACCTCCTACCGCGACCGCGGCGGGAAGTACCAGGATCAACAAGGCGTGACGCTTCCGAAAATCTGACGCGAGATCCCTTCCTTTAGTGGCGACGCCAAGCCATCCACGCAACCGCTCCCGCCGAGACCCGGCACCGACGGTTCCCGCACGGAGAACACCATGAAATTTCGCTTCCCAGTCGTCATCATCGACGAGGATTTCCGCTCGGAGAACGCCAGCGGCCTCGGTGTACGGGCGCTCGCCAAGGCGATCGAAGGCGAGGGACTCGAAGTGCTCGGGGTCACCAGTTACGGCGACCTTTCGTCCTTCGCGCAGCAGCAAAGCCGCGCCTCGGCCTTCATTCTCTCCATCGACGACGAAGAGTTCGGCGGCGGCACCGAGGAGGAGACCACCGAGGCGCTGAGAACCTTGCGTGCCTTCGTCAAGGAACTGCGCTTCAGGAACGCCGACATCCCGATCTACCTGTACGGCGAAACGCGCACCTCGCGGCACATTCCCAACGACATCCTGCGCGAGCTGCACGGCTTCATCCACATGTTCGAGGACACGCCGGAGTTCGTCGCGCGCCACATCATCCGCGAGGCCCGCGCCTACCTGGACAGCTTGGCGCCGCCGTTTTTCCGGGCACTGGTGCATTACGCCCAGGACGGCTCGTATTCGTGGCACTGCCCGGGGCATTCCGGCGGGGTGGCGTTCCTGAAGAGCCCGGTCGGGCAGATGTTCCACCAGTTCTTCGGCGAGAACATGCTGCGTGCCGACGTCTGCAACGCGGTGGATGAACTCGGGCAACTGCTCGACCATACCGGGCCGGTCGCCGACTCGGAGCGCAATGCGGCAAGGATTTTCAACGCCGATCACTGTTTCTTCGTCACCAACGGCACCTCGACCTCGAACAAGATAGTCTGGCACGCCAACGTGGCGCCGGACGACATCGTGGTGGTAGACCGCAATTGTCACAAGTCCATCCTGCACGCGATCACCATGACCGGCGCGATTCCGGTGTTCCTGACGCCGACACGAAACCATCTCGGCATCATCGGACCGATCCCGCTCAACGAGTTCAGGCCGGAAACCATACAGAAGAAAATCGAGGCCAACCCGTTTGCGCGCGTGGCCAAGCGCAAGAAGCCGCGCATCCTCACCATTACCCAGAGTACCTACGACGGGGTGGTCTACAACGTCGAGATGCTCAAGGAGACGCTGAACTCGTCGATCGACACGCTGCACTTCGACGAGGCCTGGCTGCCGCATGCCGCGTTCCACAGTTTCTACAAGAATATGCACGCGATCGGCATGGATCGGCCGCGCCCCAAGGCTCCGTTGATTTTCGCCACGCATTCGACCCACAAGCTGCTAGCCGGCATATCGCAGGCCTCGCAGATCCTGGTGCAGGAGTCGCAGACCCGGAAACTCGATCGCCACGTGTTCAACGAGGCTTACCTGATGCACACCTCGACCAGCCCGCAGTACGCGATCATCGCCTCCTGACGTCGCGGCGGCGATGATGGAACCCCCGGGAGGCACGGCACTGGTGGAGGAATCCATCGTCGAGGCGCTCGATTTCCGTCGCGCCATGCGCAAGGTGGACGAAGAGTTCGGCAAGGACTGGTGGTTCAAGGTATGGGGGCCAGACAAGGTCGCCTTGGAAGGCATCGGCTCGCGCGAGGAATGGGTGCTGAGGGCCAATGAAAAGTGGCACGGCTTCGGCGATCTTGCGCCCGGGTTCAACATGCTCGATCCGATCAAGGCAACGGTCATCACGCCGGGCCTGGACATGTCCGGCAAGTTCGCCAAGACCGGTATCCCGGCCTCAATCGTCACCAAATTCCTCGCCGAACACGGCGTGATCGTGGAGAAGACAGGCCTTTACTCGTTCTTCATCATGTTCACGATCGGCATTACCAAGGGCCGGTGGAACACGCTGGTGACGGCGCTTCAGCAGTTCAAGGACGACTACGACAAGAACCAGCCGATGTGGCGCATCCTGCCGGAGTTCTGCCAGAAACATCCCCGCTACGAACGCATGGGACTGCGCGACCTGTGCGAACAGATCCACGGCATGTACAAGAGCAACGACGTGGCGCGCCTTACGACTGAAATGTATTTGTCGGACATGCAGCCGGCGATGAAACCCTCGGACGCGTTCGCCGCAATGGCGCATCGTGACATAGATCGCGTCGACATCGACAAACTCGAGGGCCGGGTAACCAGCGTGTTGCTTACGCCTTATCCTCCAGGCATCCCGCTGCTGATTCCGGGTGAGCGATTCAATTCCACCATCGTGCGTTATCTACAGTTCGCCCGGGATTTCAACCGCACGTTCCCCGGATTCGAGACCGACATCCATGGCCTGGTCCAGGAACCCGGCGAAGGGGGCGTGTGCTTTTTCGTGGATTGCGTCCGCCAGGGCTGACGCGCTTCCGCCAACGTCTTGGCGCAGGCCGTGACACCAGGAACGCTGTTCATGCGCTGCGTTCCAGCGTTACGAAACAGTAACGATGGCCGCTCGCCGCGTCTTCGCGGTTTTCCCGCGTGGTTTCGCGCCAGATCCCCTTGGCGAGCGCGGGAAAGTAGGTGTCACCTGCAAACTTCCCGTCGATCTCGGTTGCCAGGATGCGGTCCGCGATGGGAAGAGCCAGTGCGTAGATCTCGCCGCCGCCGATGACAAAGATCTCGCTATCGTCACCTGCCGCAGCAATCGCCGCGTCGATCGAATCGACGACTCTTGCGCAGGGCACCCGATAGCCGGGAAGGCGGGAGATGATGACGTGTTTGCGTCCCGGCAGCAGCCTGCCGATCGATTCCCAGGTCTTGCGGCCCATCACAATGTGGTGACCCATCGTGAGCGCCTTGAACCGTTTCAGATCTTCCGGCAGGCGCCAGGGAATGTTCCCGTCCTTGCCGATGACGCGATTCGCTGCGTAAGCGACGACGATCGAAATGCGGGGGGATGCAGGATTGGGGATTGGGGATTGAGCCATCACCAAGGGGTTAACCAAACAACATCACGATTTGCTCAGAGATTTCCTGAGCGCGCCGATCATTTTCCCGACTTGGTCCGTCTTGGCAAGAAAGCGGTTTGCATCGTCCTCCGTGATGTATTCCAGCCTCGCGGCAATTTGAGCTTGGGTTTCAAGCTCCATCAGGGAACCGAAGGCGATGGACAGATGATTGAGGTACGCGTTTGTGGATTTCCTGCCATGGCCTTCTGCGATATTGGAAGGCACCGACACCGCAGCTCTTTGGATCTGGCCTGCCAAGCCGTACTTCTCTTCGGACGGAAAGGGTTTGGTCATTCGGTAGACCTCAGTCACCAAATTCATTGCTTCCTGTCAGACCCGCAGGTCACTGTACTTCATTCAGCATTGCCTACAATTGCCCCAACGCGGTCCCGCGCTTGGTTTTTCCTGACTCCCCAATCCCCAATCCTCAATCCCCAATCCCCAATCCCGCCCTCACACGGCCACCGGCGCTTTGATGGCGGGATGGGGTTCGTAGCCGACCAGATTGAAATCCTCGTACCTGAAATCGAATAGGTTCCTGACTTCGGGGTTGAGGATCATGCGCGGCAGCGCGCGCGGCTGCCGCGAAAGCTGCTCCCGGGTCTGTTCCAGATGATTCAGGTACAGGTGGGTATCGCCGAAGGCGAGCACGAATTCACCGGGCTTCAGGTTGCAGACTTGCGCCACCATCAGGGTCAGAGCCGCGTAAGACGCGATGTTGAAAGGCACGCCGAGGAACAGATCGGCGCTGCGCTGGTAGAGCTGGCAGGAGAGCTTGCCGTCGGCAACATAAAACTGGAAAAAAGCGTGGCAGGGCATGAGCGCCATGCTATCGAGATCGGCGACGTTCCAGGCCGACACGATGAGGCGCCGCGAGTCCGGATTGCGCCGGATGTCCTCGATCACCTTCGCCATCTGGTCGATATGGCGCCCGTCTGCCGCCGGCCAGGAGCGCCACTGATAGCCGTACACCGGACCGAGTTCGCCATTATCGTCGGCCCATTCGTCCCAGATCGACACCCCGTTTTCCTTGAGGTAACGGATGTTGGTTTCGCCCTTCAGGAACCACAGCAGTTCGTGGATGATCGACTTGAGGTGGACCTTCTTGGTGGTCAACAGCGGGAATCCGGCCTGCAGATCGAAGCGGAGCTGCGGTCCGAAGATACTGAGCGTTCCGATACCTGTCCGGTCGTTCTTGCGGGTGCCGTGTTCGAGGATATGTCGCATCAAGTCGAGGTACTGGCGCATGGTCCTGGGCCGTTTGGGGTGGGGATGATGAGCAGGCATTCTAAATCAGGCCGCCTGGTGACGCATCTGGCCGATGATTCCGCCTGTGGCGCAAGCCGCGTTGCTGCCGGGTTTGTGCGGGGCGCGTGATAAACTTCGACGGTCCTCTTCGGGTGCGCAATGTCTGGAAACACGCTCGGCAAACTGTTCTGCGTCACGTCCTTTGGCGAGAGCCACGGACCGGCGATCGGCTGCGTCGTCGACGGTTGCCCCCCCGGAATGGAAATCTCCGCAGCCGACATTCAGAAGGAACGCGATCGCCGCAAGCCCGGTACCTCCAGGCATGTAACTCAACGGCGCGAGCCCGACACGGTGGAGATTCTGTCCGGCGTGTTCGAAGGCCGGACTACCGGCACACCGATCGCGCTGCTGATCCGCAACCTGGACCAACGCAGCAAGGACTACGGCAACATCATCGAGACTTTCCGTCCCGGGCACGCGGATTACACCTATTGGCAAAAGTACGGCATCCGCGACTACCGCGGCGGCGGACGGCAATCGGCTCGCGAGACGGCGGTGCGGGTGGCCGCAGCGGCAATTGCGAAGAAGTGGCTGTGGGAGCACCACGGCGTGGTGATACGCGGGTACATGTCGCAACTTGGCGGCATACGCATTGCATTCAGGACCTGGGATGCGGTGAACGCCAACCCCTTTTTTGCACCCGATCCGGATATCGTGCCGAAACTCGAGGAGTTCATGGACAGGCTGCGCAAGTCCGGCGATTCCTGCGGGGCGAGGATCACCGTGACGGCAGAGAACGTGCCGGTGGGCTGGGGTGAGCCTGTTTACGACAAGCTCGATGCCGAAATTGCCTACGCGATGATGGGCATCAACGCGGTGAAAGGCGTGGAGATCGGCGCAGGCTTCGCCGCGGTCGAGCAGAAGGGCACCGAGCACGGCGATGAAATGACGCCGCAAGGCTATCTGAGCAACAATGCCGGCGGCATCCTCGGCGGCATCTCCAGCGGCCAGGACATCGTGGTCAACATCGCGGTGAAGCCGACCTCGAGCATCCGTCTGCCGCGGCGTTCGATCGACAAGCAGGGCGAGCCGACCGTGGTGGAAACCACCGGGCGCCACGACCCCTGCGTAGGCATACGCGCCACGCCGATCGCCGAGGCGATGCTGGCGCTGGTGCTGATGGACCACGCTTTGCGCCATCGCGCGCAAAATGCCGACGTGCGCTGTCCCACGCCGAGGATTGCCGCGCGCGCTCCGGCCGTCGCAGCAAGCGCCGGCAATCCCAGCCAGGCAACCGATCCCGACCCTGACGAAGCCTAAGGCCGATCACCCCCGTGAGCTGGCTGCAACACCTCGCCGAGGTCAACGAACAGGACTGGCGCCCGGTAGGGACCGCGGCGTTTGTTGCCGCCACCCTCGGCATCGCGCTCGTTGCCTTCCTCGCCAATACCGGGCAACGCTGGGTATTCCCGCTCGACAACGCCAATCTCGCCCTGCACGAAGCCGGCCACCCGATATTCGGCCTGTTGCTGGGCAGCCGCATCACCGTTTACGGCGGCACATTCGCGCAACTGCTGTTTCCGATTGCCGCAGCCGCGACGTTCTGGCAGCGCCGCGAGGCGCTGTCGTTTGCGTTGTGCGCGGTGTGGCTGTTCGAGAATTTCTGGAACATCGCCCGCTACATGGCCGATGCACGCGCGCAGGTGCTGCCGCTGGTCGGCAGCGGCGAGCACGACTGGACCGAGATTTTCACCCGCTGGGGCGTTCTGGACCGTGATACCGGCATCGCCGGTTTCGTCACGCTCCTGGGCTGGCTCGGCGTGCTGATCACCTGGGGCTGGCTCGCGCGGCGCTGTTGGCTCGACCGTGAGCTCGAGCCGCACTGACGGTCGGTGCGGTCGATGGTGCGCGGGTCCTTTTACTTCCGGCTTTCCAACTTCTATTTCTGGTACTTCGCATTCATCGGCGCGTTCGCGCCGTATTTCGCGCTGTATCTGAAGTCGCTCGGATTCTCGGCTTCGCAGATCGGCGTGCTGCTTGCCGTCAATCCGATGGCGCGCATCTTCGGACCGAATATCTGGGGCTGGCTGTCCGATCATTACGGTGCGCGCGGCCAGTTGATTCGTGTGACCGCGCTGGGAACTGCGGTGGCGTTCGTCGCGGTGTTCTTTAACCGTGGAATCGGCTGGATGTTCACGGCGCTGCTGGTGCTGAACATTTTCTGGTCCGCGGTGCTGCCGCTGGCGGAATCGGCCACGCTCAATCTTCTGGGCTCGCGGGTCGGCACCTACGGGCGCATACGGCTGTGGGGTTCAGTCGGGTTCGTCGCGGTGGTGATCGCCGGCGGCTATTCTCTCGATCACTTCGGAATCGACGCGCTGGCGCCGATGGTGCTGGCGCTGCTGGCGTTGATGGCGGCGAGCACCTTTTCGCTGCCGCGCGATCGCGAACCTTCGCACCACGGCGAGCACGCACCGATTCTGCGCATCGTGGCGCGGCCCGCGGTCATTGCGCTGCTCGCCGGCTTCTTCCTGATGCAGGTGGCGCATGGGCCGTACAACGGCTTCTACTCGATACACCTGGTTGAAGCCGGTTACTCGAAAACGGCGGTGGGGTGGTTGTGGGCGCTCGGCGTGCTGGCCGAAATTGCACTGTTCATGTGGCTTCCGCACCTGATGCGGGCGTACAGCCTCAATCAGATTCTGCTTTTCAGTTTCGGGTGCGCGTTCGCGCGTTTTCTGCTGATCGCCTGGGGGGTCGGTTCGATTCCGATTATGGTGGTGGCTCAGCTCATGCACGCGATCACTTTCGGCGCCTATCACGCCGCCGGCGTGGCGGCGATGCATCAGATCTTTCGCGGCCGCAACCAGGCGCGCGGCCAGGCGCTGTACACCAGCCTCGGCTACGGCCTCGGGGGCTCGCTGGGCACGCTCGGTGCCGGCTATGCCTGGGAAGGCTGGGGTCCGCAGTGGACCTTCACGTTTGCCGCCGTCGCCGCGTTGCTGGCGTTCCTGGTGGTGTCATGGAAGCCGATGTTCTTCGGCGCAAAACCGAGGATTTAGAGGCACCGGACGGCGGTCCAACCAGCGGGATATGTCATAATTCCCGCTTGCTCCGAACGCGCCATGAATCCGCAGACTCTTTACGACAAACTCTGGGCGAGCCACCTGGTCCGGCAGGAACCAGACGGCACCGCGCTGATCTACCTCGACCGCCACCTGGTGCACGAAGTCACCAGCCCGCAGGCGTTCGAAGGGCTCAGGCTCGCCGGTCGCAAGCCTTGGCGAATCGACTCGGTGGTTGCCACCGCCGACCACAACA
>JAXIOX010000144.1:0-5154 GCA_045403275.1 Burkholderiales bacterium
CGGAAGCGAAACCACGCAGGTCTGGCTGGGCGACGAGCGCGGACCGATTGCGGTTTTCCATCTAAGTGACCGGATCCGCGATGAAGCACGCGATGTGGTTGCCGCTCTCGCGCGCGCCGGGCGCCGCGTCGTGTTGCTGTCCGGAGACAGCGAGGAGGCTGTGCAAGCGGCGGCGCGGGCGGCGGGGATCGAGGAGTTCCGCGCCCTGATGACGCCGGAGCAGAAGCGCGCCGCGGTTCAGGCCCTGCAGGCACGAGGTGCGGTGGTGGCGATGATCGGCGATGGCGTCAACGATGCACCGGTGCTGGCGCAGGCACAGGTGTCGGTGGCGATGGGTGGAGGTGCTGCATTGGCGCATGGTGCTGCCGACATGGTGCTGGTTTCGGCAAGGCTCGCAGATCTCGCGCGCGGCATCGCTGCTTCGAAAAAGGCGCTGCGCATCGTTCGGCAAAATCTCGTCTGGGCCTTTGCCTATAACATCGTCGTGCTTCCGCTCGCCGTGGCCGGTAACGTCACGCCGTGGATGGCGGCGATCGGGATGTCTCTGAGTTCTTTGCTCGTCGTGCTGAATGCACTGCGAGCAAAGAACAGTGAAGGGGGTAGCAACTGAGCGATTAAGTGATTCAGCGATTAGGTGATTGAAGATCAAATTCCCCCATCGCCCAATTGCTCAATCGCTCAATCGCTTAATCACCGAATCGCCGAATTTACACATGGAAATCCTCTACCTCCTCATCCCATTGTCGGTCGTGCTGGTGTTCCTGATCGGTGGAATTTTCTGGTGGTCGGTCAAGAGCGGCCAATTTGACGACCTGGAAGGTCCGGCGCACCGGATACTTGATGATGACGACACGCCCTAAGAGCGGTGATTGAGTAATTCAGCGATTAAGCGATTAAGTGATTCAGTGATTGAAAATCCCCAATCGCCCAATCGCCCGATCACCCTTTCCTCGAAGCCGCGAGATCGAATGACCACGAATTTGCCGGGCGACCCGGAACAATTCCCCTCCGGCCTGACGGAGGCCGAGGCGAAAAGCCGTCTGGCGCAGCACGGAGCCAACGAGCTGCCGCGCGGCAAGAGCCGGGATGTGCTGCGGATTGCGCTGGAGGTCGTGCGGGAACCGATGCTGCTGCTGCTGGTCGCCGGCGGAACAATTTACCTTGCCATCGGCGATCTTCACGAAGCGTTGATCCTGCTGGTGTCCGTCTTCGTGGTGATGGGGATCACCATCTATCAGGAACGCAAGACCGAGCGCGCGCTGGAGGCGCTGCGCGATCTCTCCAGTCCGCGCGCACTGGTGGTGCGCGGTGGCGAGGAAAAACGCATCGCCGGCCGCGAGGTTGTGCCCGGTGATCTGGTGCTGTTGCACGAAGGCGATCGCGTGCCGGCCGACGGCGTGTTGATCGAGTGCAACGAGTTCAGCGCCGACGAGTCCCTTCTCACGGGGGAGTCGTTGCCGGTGTCCAAACGAACAGCGACCTCGGAAGAACGCGAGATGGCGAATCCGGGCGGCGATGCGCAGCCGTTCGTGTTCTCCGGCGTGCTGGTGGTGCAGGGGTACGGAAAGGCGCTCATTCTGGCGACCGGTGCGCAGACGCAGATCGGCCGCATCGGCAAGGCGCTCGAGACGCTGGAAGTTCAGGACACTCCGCTACAGATCCAGACTGCGAGCTTCGTGCGGATTTTCGCCGCGATCGGGCTGCTGTTGTGTTTTGCCGTAGTGGTGCTCTACGGGACGTTGCGCGGCGACTGGCTGGCGGGATTGCTGGCCGGCATCACGCTGGCGATGGCGGTGCTGCCGGAGGAGTTCCCGGTGGTGCTGACGGTTTTCCTCGCACTCGGCGCCTGGCGCATTTCCCAGAAAAAGGTTCTGACCCGGCGTATGCCGGCGATTGAGACGCTTGGCTCGGCGACCGTGCTGTGCGTGGACAAGACCGGGACGCTCACCGAGAACCGCATGGCGGTGGCGGAACTCGCGGTCGCCGGCCACCATCACGATGCCGCGCGCGGTGCCTTGCCGGCGAACGTGCGGCCGGTTGCGCATTACGCTGCGCTGGCGTGCGAGCTCAATCCGTTTGATCCGATGGAACGGGCGATCGTTGGCTACGCCGTCGAGCACGACGCCGAGACGGTGCGCATGCGCAGCCATTGGCGGCTGGTGAAGGAGTACGACCTCACGCGCGACTTGCTGGCGGTCACGCACTGTTGGCAGAGGGCGGATGGTGGCGAGGTCGTCGTCGCCGCCAAAGGGGCGCCCGAGGAGATCGCGAAACTGTGTAAGTCGGACCCAGAGCTGCAGGCCAGCATTCTGCAGCAGACCGCGCATATCGCAGCGCGTGGACGCAGGGTGCTCGGTGTGGCGGAGGCGCGTTTTCACGGCGGCGAGTTTCCCGCCCGCCCTACGGGATTTTCGTTCAAGTTTCTCGGACTCATCGCACTCGCGGACCCCCTGCGGCCGGCGGTGCCGCAGGCAGTCAAGGAGTGCTACGACGCCGGCATCCGGGTGGTGATGATCACCGGGGACTACCCGGGCACGGCACGGTCGATTGCCGACAAAATCGGATTGACGTCCCCCGGAGGGGTGCTGACCGGCGCGCAGCTCGAGCGCTCCAGTGCTGCGCAGTTGCGCACGCGCGTAGCGGAGGTCAGCATCTTCGCGCGGGTGGTTCCGGAACAGAAGTTGGCCCTTGTCGAGGCGCTCAAAGCCAACGGCGAAATCGTCGCCATGACCGGCGACGGCGTCAACGACGCTCCGGCGCTCAAAGCCGCACACATCGGCGTGGCCATGGGCGGACGCGGCACCGATGTGGCGCGCGAAGCGGCTTCGTTGGTGCTGCTCGAAGACGACTTCAAGTCCATCGTCGAGACCGTGCGGCTCGGGCGGCGAATCTACAACAATATCCGCCACGCGATGAGCTATCTGATCGCCGTGCACGTGCCGACCGCAGGCATGGCGCTGCTGCCGCTGCTGTTCGGCTGGCCGCTGGTGTTCGCGCCGGTGCACATCGTGTTCCTGGAGTTCGTGATCGATCCGGCGTGCTCGATCGCCTTCGAGGCCGAGCCGGCCCACCCGTCAACCATGCGGCGGCCACCGCGCAATCCGAAGGAACCGTTGCTGGGAGGCCGTTTGCTCCGGTACTCGTTCTTACAGGGGATGGCCGTGCTGATCGCGGTGGCAGTGCTGTATTTCCTGGTGCTCGACCATGGATTTACCGAAGAGCGTGCGCGAGCGATGGCCTTCACCGCCCTGGTGTTGGGAAACGCCGCATTGATACTTTCCAATCGTTCAGAGACGCGCAGCGTTTTCACTACCCTGCGCATGCCCAATCGCGCGCTATGGTGGGTGGTGGGCGGAGCGATCGGAGGGCTGGCCGTGGCGCTCTATCTGCCGGCGATGCAGGCCATCTTCAGGTTCGAGGCCCTGGTATGGTCAGACCTGCTTCTGTGCATGCTGGCCGCATTGGCTGGAATGATGTGGTCGGAGTTCGTCAAGCTCATTCCGCGACTGCGGGCGGCGTGAGGCGTGGGGCGAGAGGCCAAGATTCGGTGATTAGGTGATTCAGTAATTACGTGATTGAAACCAGTCACTCAATCACTCAATCACTAAATCACTCCCACCATTTCACCCTTCACCCTTCACTCATTCACTTAGTAGTTGTAAATCAGCGTCAGCCAGAATTTGCGCGTGTCCACTTTCCCCGAACCCGTGTCGCCCGCCTTGTAATCGGCGTACTCGAGCTTGCCGACGAGTTTCTGCATCAGCGGGTACGAGACGCCGACGTCGAACTCATCTCCGAAGTCGATGCTCCCGAAATCGGATTTGAATATGTGGTACTCGGTGAGCAATTGCGCTTTTTCAATTTTGGCGCTGGCGCTCAGGAAGGTGTCGCGAATGCCTTGCACTGGCGTGGTCAGGAACTGATCGGCCCAGCCCTGGAACAGATGGTTCGTTCCCAGAGGCGTCTGGAACGCGTAGAGGCCGTCGTTGCTGCTCAGTTGTTCCCGGTCGACGCGCAAAGCGAAATCGCCCAATTGGCCGCCCAACCCGAGACGCAGGTAATGCGCGTCGATCCTGGCATCGCCGCCGGCGTAGTCGTTCTGCTTTGCGTATTCGCCGGTGTAGAGCAGTTTCCACGTTTCGCCCAGTGCACGGGCGCCGTCCGCACGCAAACCCACGATCTGGTTCGAGGTGTCTGTTGGCGCGGGTGCGGAAAAGCCGGCTGAGGAAATGGCGTCGGGCTGGTCCTGGAAGTAGCCGTAGCCGACCAGCGCCTCGGACTGGGAGAGCGCGTAGCGCGCGTTCAGCAGCAGGGTGTCGGTATGGTGCTGTCGGGTGTCGACGGTCTTCACCCGGCCGAGATAACCGGCGTAGAGCCGGGTATTCGGCAGGCTCCTGTTCTCGACGGTAACGCCGTTGAATACCTGCATAACCTGGCGGAACTCGACGTTGCCGACGAAGCGCACGTTGTCGAGCTTGATCGACTGCCGCCCGGCGCGGATGCTGGTGGCGGGCAAGCCGGCCCAATCGAGGTACAACTGGTTGACGTCGGTGTTGTCGGGATCGGCGACCACCGGGTATTGGACTTTGCCGTTCTGTCCGTCGTTGTACTCGTCGTTAAGCCTGCCGACGTCGATCAACTCGATTGTAGCCGACAGTCCGTTCCATGCGCCGGTCTTCCAGCCCGCCAGCGTGCGTAATGTGTAGGCGTTGGCGTCATCGGGTCTTCCGTCCTGGTCGACGAATTCGTAGCGTGGCCGCAAATTGAGGATCGGTTTGCCGGGGAATATTCCCTCACCACGGACCGTGTCCTCCGCAGCCAAGGTGATGCCAGAGGTGGCGGCAAGGAAGCCCAGTATCCAAAGAAAAATTCGACGGGTCATGTTGTGCTCGGTTCCGGTTGGCCGGACCGTGGCAATCTCGTAAGGCTTACGGGAATGGGTGGCTGCGCTGGTGCGACCGCAGCCCTCACCGCGGCAGATCCCAGACGACAACCGTTCCGCGAGACTTTGGCATCAGTATCGCCCCGATTTCGACAGCGCCTTGCGCGCCGCGGCGACAAAATCCGCATCGACCGCACCCAGCGTTGTAGTGCGCGCGAGCATGCGTCCGTCCCGGTCCAGCAGGATGAGGACGCTGGAATGGTTGAACTCTC
>JAXIOX010000011.1:0-5489 GCA_045403275.1 Burkholderiales bacterium
ACGTCGCCTTCAGCCCGGACTCTTCGGCTGACTTTATCAGCAGCGCGAGGTCGCTGCCCCAGTTGCCGGTCAGCACCGTATCCGCACCGCTCGATTTTATCTTGGCGACATAAGGGGCGAAATCCTTCACTTTCCCCAGCGGGATCAATTCGTCTCCCACGATCTCGATGTCGGGACGCCTCTTGCCGAGCATTTCCCTCGCCACGCGCCTGAACGAATGCCCGTATGCGTAGTCCTGGTTCATCAGGTAGAGTTTTTTGGCGGCCTTCTGCGCGGACAGGACGCCTGTCAGCGCATCGATTTTCATGTCCAGATTGGCATCGAAGCGGAAGTGCCAGAAATTGCATTTTTCCTCGGTGAGCACCGTGTCGGTCGCACCGTTGTTCAGGTAGAGGATCTCGTGCCCGGGATTGCGTTGGTTGTACTTGACCACGGCGTCGGTCAGCGCGTGCGCGACATGCGAACCGACGCCCTGGGTAATCAGCCGGATATTCTGGTCGGTCGCCTGCTTGAGCACCACCAGGCTTTCCTGCGGACTGGACTTGTTGTCGAACAACACCAGTTCCAGCCGGGCGCCGCCCAGCACACCGCCGCGCGCATTGATCTCGTCCACCGCCATCTGGGAATGTCGGCTTCCCATCTCTCCCTGTAGCGCCGCCGGGCCGCTGAACGGATCGATCACCGCGATCCTGATGGTCTCGGCGGCGGCCATCGATGCGCCGACCGACGCCCATGCCAGTGCGACGGCCACACGACAGAATTTCCGGATCATCTTGAGCTCCCGATCCTGTTCATTTGCCGGCCCGCGGCCACGACTTGACTCAGTCCAGGAAGCCCACCGAGCGCGGCAACCACAGCGCGACTTGCGGGAATACGATCACCAGGATAAGCCCGATGAGTTGCAGCGCGACGAAAGGAACAATGCCGCGATAGATATGCGCCATCGTTACCGAGCGCGGTACCGTTCCTTTCATGTAGAACAGCGTGAAGCCGAACGGCGGGGTCAGAAACGAGGTCTGCAGGTTCACCGACATCATGATGATGAACCAGGTGAGGAATACGATCGGCGCGCCTTCGCCGATATGCGGTCCGAAGTTAACGCCCTGCAGCACCGGCGCAAACACCGGCAGCACGATGAGGCAAATCTCGATCCAGTCGAAGAAGAAGCCAAGCACGAACACCAGCACCATCAGGAAGGTCAGGATTTCCCATCCCGTGTCCAGGCCCATGGCCGCAAGGATTTCCTTGACGATGTCGTCCCCGCCGAGCGAGCGGAACACGAACGAGAACAGAGTGGCGCCGAAGAAAATGAAAAACACCATGGCGTTGGTCAGCGCGGAGTTCTCGATGACCTCCCTCATCGCCTTCATGCTGAGCCGCCCGTTTAACCGGGCGAGCAGGATCGCCCCGAAGGCGCCCACGCCTGCCGCCTCGGTCGGCGTGGCCCAACCGGCGAAAATTGAACCCAGCACCAGCGCGATCAGGAAAGTCGGCGGAATGAAACTCTTGCCGATCATCTTCCAGAATTCGGCCCGGGTCTTGGGGCCGATGTCTGCCGGCAACGGCGGAGCGAGTCCCGGCTTGTGGAAACTCAACACGCCGATATAGACGAGATACAGCAGTGAAAGAATCAGGCCGGGAATCACCGCTGCAGCGAACAGCGTCCCGACCGATACCGACAGCAGATCGCCCATAATCACCAGCATGATGGATGGCGGGATCAGGATGCCCAGCGTGCCCGCAGAAGCGATGGTGCCGACCGCAAGTTCCTTCTGGTAGCCGCGCTCGAGCATCGTCGGCAACGCGATCAGCGTCAGCATCACCACAGACGCGCCGACGATGCCGGTGGTCGCAGCCATGATCGTGCCCATCAGCGTCACGGACATCGCCAGTCCTCCCGGGATGCGGCGCGTGAGTACTTGCAGGCAGTGCAGCAGATCGTTGGCGACACCACTGCGCTCGAGCATCGTGCCCATGAAGATGAACATCGGCACTGCCACCAGCACCGGATTGGACGCCGCCGAGCCCCAGATCCGCGGCAGCAGATTGAAGAACTGCACCGGATGGAAGACGTCGAGCAATATCCCGATCCCGCCGAAGAAAATCGCGATGCCGCCGAGCACGAAGGCGACCGGATAGCCGCAGAAAAGGGCGATCGCAATGACGAGGAAGAGGAGCACCGCCAGATGATGGGTCAACCACTGCATGGCCGGATCCTCAATGTTTCCTGGCGCCGCCAAACGCCGCGGCTTCGCGCAGACGCTCCGGCCCGAACAGGTACACGATCACGCGCATGAACACGGAAACGACCGCCGCGAGGAGCAGCACCAGACCGATGAAGATGAACCCCTTCGGCACCCAGCGCCAGGGCAGGCCGCTCGGGTTCTCCGAGAACTCGTTCTGCTGCCAGGCGATCCAGAAAAAATCGAAGCTGAAGTAGATCGCGATCAGGCAGTACGGCAAAGCGAAGATCAGGCAGCCGAGGAACTCGGCCCAGGCATGCGTAGCCGGACTGGCATTGGCGAAGGCAACGTCGATGCGGACGTGCGTGTTCTTGATGTACGCCGCCCCGAGCCAGAAAGAGAAAAGCGCGGTGTGCAGGTGCCACTCGAGTTCCTGAAGCCGCGTGGAACCCATTCCGGGCATCTGGAAACCGGCCTTGCGCGAGAGCACGTCCATCACGATCACCGCCGTGCAGACGACGAACAGCCATCCCGCGGCCATCGCGACCTTCTCCAGGACGCGGTTGATGGCGTCGCTGGTCCTCAGCAGCCTGTTCATGCCCCGTGTCTCTCCCGGACGCAAGGCAGCAGCCGGCGATGACCGGCCGCCGCACTTCTCAGCGGATTACTGGTTCAGGTAGCCGTACTCGCGCCAGAGGGAATAGTCGGCGCGGAACTGCGAGTAGGAATCCCAGGCCTTCTTGAAGTTGGGGCTTTTTGCGGATTCTTCCGCAGCGACTTCGAGCCACGCCTTCTCGTAAGCCTTCATGATTTCCGGCGACCAGCGCATGATCTTGACGCCGTGCTTGTCGCGCATCTCCTTCATCGCCTTCCACTGGATCGCCTCGCCCTCGGCGAGGATGTCGCGAAGGGTATCGCCGCAGGCCAGTTCGATGATGGCCCGCTGCTGATCCGAGAGCGTGTCCCACTTCTTCTGGTTGATGAAAAGGTCGAGGATCGAGGCCTGCTGGTGCCAGCCGGGGAAGTAGTAGAACTTTGCGACCTGGTAAAAGCCCAGCTTCTGGTCCAGCGCCGGCATCGAGAACTCGGTCGCATCGATGGTGCCGAGTTGAAGCGCCTGGAAGATGTCGCCGGGCGCGAGCAACTGGGTCGAGACGCCGAGCTTTTCCATGACTCGACCGCCGAGTCCGAAGAAGCGCATCTTCAGGCCCTTCAAGTCGTTGACAGACTTGATCTCCTTGCGGAACCAGCCGGAGGATTCGGGTGAATGGATGCCGCAGATGATGGCGTGCACGTCGTGCTTGGCGAACATCTCGTTCTGCAGCTCCTGTCCGCCGCCGTAGTACATCCACGCCAGATACTCGCCGATGCCCGGCCCGAACGGTACCGTGGTGAACAGATTGAACACGGCATCCGTGCCTGAAAAGAAACCGGGTGCGGACCACGCCGCGTCCACCGAACCGCGGGCGACCGCCTGGATTGCCTGAAGACCCGGGACGAGTGCACCGGGTTCGTGGATTTTCATCTCGATCGTCCCGCCCGAGGCACGCAGCACCTTCTTCGCCAGCTTGGGAGCTGCCTCGCCGACCAGCGTGAGCGAGGTGGGATAGGTACTGGTGACGTCGATCTTGACCTTGCGCGCCGCATCCTGCGACAAGACCGTACCGGGAATGACGACCGCGGCGGCACAGGCTGCGACGACGGCAATTAAAGATAGTTGCTTCATGTTTTTCCTCCGCGTTGCCAAATTTGATCTGGTCTTGGTATCACGGTGTACGTTGCGCCGTGTCGCGGCATTACAACCTCATTGCCGGCAATTGTCCAGCGGACCAAAGGACCGCGGATCCTGCGAACGCCGCCGAGCGGGAATTCGGCCTCAGGGCGAACCGCTGACGCTCCGCCTTCGCGCCAGTGGTTCAGCGCCACCGCTGTTATGAGCGCAGCGGCCGGAAAAACTCGCGGATTTCCCGTGCCAGCAGCTCCGGCTGTTCGAGCGCGGCGAAATGCCCGCCCTTGGGCATACTGGTCCAGCGGCGGATGTCGGCGTACATCTTTTGCGCCAGCGAGCGCGGCGGACGCAAGATTTCCTTCGGAAACTCGGCGTAGCCCATCGGCACCTGAATGCACGCGCCGTCCGGGATCGGCCAGGGACCGTGCATGCGCGCATAGTAGGGCCAGAACGACGAACCGATTGCGCCGGTCACCCAGTACAGCATGATGTTGGTGAGCATTGCGTCGCGGCCGATGTAGCCGTCGAGGTCGCCTTTGTGGTCGCTCCAGGTGTGGAACTTTTCCACGATCCACGCCGCCAGCCCGACCGGCGAATCGGTGAGGGCATAGGCCAGCGTCTGAGGCTTGGTGCCCTGGATCCAGGTGTAACCCACCTCCTCCTTCATCCAGTGCGCGCGCTGCTCGAAATAACGCCGCTCTTCTTCGGTGGGATTTTCCGGCATCGCCGTATCGCGCCTGAGCCCAAGCAAATTCAAGTGAATGCCTGCCAGATGCTGCGGATAGGCGTAACCCAGCCGCGAGGTGACGAACGCGCCCCAGTCACCGCCCTGCGCGGCGAAGCGCTTGTAACCGAGGATTCCGGTCATCAGCTCCGCAAATACGTCGGCAATTTGTTCGACCGAGAAACGCTGCTGATTCGGCGTAAAGGAGAAGGTGTACCCCGGCAGCGACGGCGCGACCACGGTAAACGCGTCCGCCGCGTCGCCGCCAAAGCGCACCGGATCGGTGAGCATCGGAATCAGCTTGTGGAACTCGTGAACCGATCCCGGCCAGCCATGCGAGATCAACAGCGGCATCGGCTTCGGGCCTTTGCCTTGCTCGTGGATATAGTGCACATCGATTCCGGCGAGCCTGATCTTGTACTGGTTGAAGCGGTTGAATTCGGCTTCGTGCTTGCGCCAGTCATAGCGCTCGCGCCAGTACTCCACCACCGATTTCAGGTAAGGCAGATCCGTTCCGTACTTCCAGTGGTTGTCCGGCACTTCGTCCGGCCAGCGCACGTGCGCGAGACGCGACTTGAGATCGGCAAGCACGTCGTCGCCGACATGCAGCCGGAACGGGGTCGCGGCAGCGGTCATGATTTCTCCGGGTCAGGCATCGGGGAAGCGATCAAACCCCCTTAACCGCAGAGGCGCAAAGGCGCAGAGGGAACGCAAAGGAAGACAAACGAGAATTAATGTTCAGTTCTGAGCATCGTGGCCAGTTTTGGAGCTCTCAGTTAACGCAAGCAACCGGCTTTTGCACTTATCCCGACAAGTTTTTCTTGTTTTCTCTGCGTTCCCTCTGCGCCTTTGC
>JAXIOX010000081.1:0-11435 GCA_045403275.1 Burkholderiales bacterium
ATCGATACCGACACGATGCTCGCCAGGATCCTCGAGTGGGTGCCGGAACCGAAGGAATGACCGGCTCGGGGCCGAGGAGGAAAACGATGGCCGGGATGATCTTTTCTTCTGCGCTGCCCGGCGCAAACGACCCGTTCACGCCGATCCGGCCCCCGCAGCAGGAGAATCCCTGCCCGATTGCCGGGTAATCGCCGTTTAAGGATATTCACCGGTTCCATGGCGGCTGCCATGCGGCCCCACTGAGGCACCCAACTTGGTCCAGGAAAGCCTGCTGTTCAGCGAAGAATTTCTTCGCCAGCTCGAGCATCTCACCGTGCTTACCCGCCGTCCCGTGGCGGGCCACCTGCGCGGCCATCATCGCTCACGCCGCACCGGCTCGGGGATGGTGTTCACCGACTATCGGCCGTACTCGCCCGGCGACGACACCCGCAACCTCGATTGGGGCACGTACCTGCGGCTGGACCGGCTGATCCTGAGGCTGTTCGAGGAAGAGGCGGCCCTGCCGGTCTACATTTTCCTCGACGTCAGCCGCTCGATGGATTTCGGCGCCCCGTCCAAGTTCGACTTCGCCCGCAAGTTCGCCGCAGCGCTGGCCTACATAGGCCTGATTAACCACGACCGGGTCAGCATCGTCGCCTTTTCCGACGGGGTGGTCAGGGAGATGCCGGCCCGGAGCGGCAAGAACCAGGTGTGGCGTGCGCTGCATTTTCTCGAGCACATCGAAGCCGGCGGCGGCACCAGCCTGCAGTCGGCGTTGCGCAGCTTCTTCGGCGCCCGGCGCACCCGCGGGCTGACGGTGGTGATCTCCGACTTCCTCGACCGCGAGGGATTCGAGCGCAGTTTCCAGGTGATACGCCAGTTCCGCCACGACGTGTTCGCGGTGCACGTGATGAGCCCCGACGAACTCGACCCGGTGCTCGCGGATGAAGTACTGCTGGTGGACTCGGAGGAAGGCGGCACTGCACGGGTGCGCGTGACGGCCGACCTGGTGAAGGCCTATCACGACACTTTCCTGCGCTATTGCGCCGAGATCGAAGCCTTCTGCCGCAGTCACGGCTGGGGCTATCTGCGCGCCACGACCGCCACACCGCTCGAGGACCTGATGCTGAAAGCGTTGCGCGAGCAAGGATTGTTGCGATGAACCTGCTTTCGGCTTCGCCTCTGTGGGCCGCGATTGCGGCGCTTGCCGCCGCGCTGGTCGTGACCGCGCTGTATCTGCTGAAGCCGCCTCCGCGCAGGTTGCTGGTGCCCTCCAGCCTGATCTGGGACCGGGTGTTGCGGGAAAGCCATCGCAACCGCGACCGCCTGCGCTGGTGGCTGTCGTTGCTGCTGGCCGCGGTCATTGCCGTAAGTATCGTCGTCGCCGTGACCAGGCCGCAGTTGACCGGAGCGGGCGAGGCCGCTGACAGGCTGGTCCTGGTGCTCGACAACTCGCCCACGCTGGCCACCCGCACGACCGACGGTGCGACCCGCTGGAACCACGCGCTGGCCAAAGCACGCGCCACGCTCGCAGAGCGCAGCCCGGGCACCCAGGTGATGCTGGTCGATACCATGCGGCGCATTGCCACTCCCGGTTTCGAGTACCGTGACGCGGCGCTCGAACGCCTGCAGCAGCTGCAAGTCGCTTACGGCGGCACGCCGCGGGTGCCGGACATTGCGTCGGCCGGCGACGCGCAAACCGTAGTGATCAGCGACGGGGTGCAGATCACCGGGGTGCCGAAGTCGGCCAGTCTCGAGTCGGTGTTCGAGCCGGTCGAGAACGCCGGCATCACTGCGTTCGAAGTGCGGCCGCTGCCTGCTGATCCGCGCCGCTACCACGCCTTTGTCGAGGTCAGCAACGCCGGCGGCGCGGACAGGAGCATCGAGATCGCGATTGCCGGCGTCGGCGGCCGGCGCATTTCCAGGATCGTAACCGTACCCGCCGGCGGCGCGCGCGCGCAACTGATCGACATATCCAGTCTGGAGGCAGGTCCGGTGCGCGCCTCGCTCGCCATGCCGGGAGACGGCCTGGAGGCCGATGATGTCGCTTACGCATTGCTGCCGATGCGGCGGGTGGTGCGGGTGGGTCTGGTGAGCAAGGGCAATCCCTACCTCGAGAAATCCTTGCGCGCGCAACCGCGGGTGCGGCTCACGTCGATGTCGCCGCAGCGCTTCGCCGAAGGCCGCGACATCGATGTCTGGGTGTTCGACCGCTTTGCCCCCGCGACGCAGCCGGCCGCGCCGGCGCTGCTGTTCCGGCCACACCCGGTGTCGTGGTTGCCGGCACCGGGCAAGGAGATCGCCGACGTCACGGTGGCCGCCTGGGATGGCGCGCATCCGCTGCTCGAGAACCTTTCGCTGCGCGATCTCGTCGTCGAGCGCGCGCTGGCGACGCACCCGGCAAGCGTCGCCCGCGAGCACGACGTGGTGCTGGTGAGCGCTCGCGGCAACATGCCGCTGGTGGTGGCGCACGAGGGTGCTGTGCGCCGGGTGTCGTTCGCCTTCGGCCTGGAGGATTCCAACTTCGCGCTGCACGCCGAATTTCCGCTATTCCTCGGCAACGCGCTGGACTGGCTGGCGGGCGAACGCGGCGCTTTTGCAGCCGGATTGGGTGTGGTCGAAGTGCCCGTGGCAAAGGCGCGAGTCGTGGCGCCGGATGGCAGCGAGCTGCCGGCGCAGGCCATTCCCGGCGGCACGCTGTTCGAGGTCACCGAACCGGGCATGTTCACCGTCGTCTCCGCCAGCCAGCGGCTGCGGGTGGCGGCCAACCTGCTCGACCGGCGCGTGACCGATATCAACCGTTCGCCGCTGGCGCCGCTGCAGTCCGCCGCCATCGACCCGGCGCAGGCGCCGCGATTCCTCCTCGATCCCTGGGCGGCCTTGCTGTTGGCTGCGGCGCTATTGCTGATATTCGAGTGGTTGACGTGGAACCGGCGGGTAACGGTATGAGCGTGGCGATCAGCCTTCAGCACAGCTGGCCGTTGCTGCTGTTGTTGGCGATTCCACTGCTGTGGTGGGCTGCGCATGGAACCCGCACCAATCTCGGCCGCAGGCACCTCGCAGTCGTTACCGTTTTGCGCAGCCTGGCGATTGCCGTGCTGGCGCTGGCGTTGATGCGGCCGCAGTGGCACGCCGGAGCGGACGATGTCGCGGTGGTGTACGCGCTGGATGTCTCGCGCAGCGTGTCATCGTCCTTCATCGACTCGGCGCTCGCCTGGATCGGCGATGCCGATCGCGAAGGCAAGCCGGCGCAGGCGCGCTACCTCGCGTTCGCCGATCGGCCGGTGCTGCTTGAGAAGCCCGAACAGGTGCGCGATCTCGCCGTCACCGAAGGCAGCCCGCGTGAAGGCGCGATCGACCGGGCGGCCACCAACCTCGAGCGTGCGCTCTACGAAGCGCTGCTGGGGCTGGATCGCGATCGCGTCAAGCGGCTGGTGCTGCTTACCGACGGCAACCAGACCGAAGGTGATGTGTGGCGCGTGCTGGCGCGGCTCAAGGAAGCCAAAGTGCGGGTGTTTCCGATCCCGGCGCAAGTGCGCGATGACGCCGACGCTTGGCTGGAAGGCATCGAAGTGCCGCAGGGCATGCGCGAGGGCGAACCCGTAACGGTTACCGTGCGCGCGTTCTCGCCGCGCGAATCGCGCGCGCGCGTGGTGCTCAGGACCGGTAATACCGTGCTCGGCAACCGCGCAGTGCGCCTGACGGCGGGACTGAACCGCGTCTCCTTCGAAATTCAACTGGCCAGGGTCGGCAGCAACACGCTGGCGGCGGTGCTGATTGCCGAAGGCGACCGCGTGCCCGACAACAATCGCGTGCAGCAGTCCACGTGGGTCGCCAGGGCGCCGCGCGTGCTGTACGTCGAAGGCCAGCCCGGAGCCGCCGGTTACCTGCGCGATGCATTGGCGCGCGAAGGTATCGAAGTCAATGTCGCCTCACCCGCCGACATTCCCGAGTCTGCCGCCGCGTTAGCGCCCTACGACGCGCTGATCCTGAGCGATACCCCGGCGAAGGCGATCGCGCCCGCGAAAATGCAGGCGATCGAGTCCTACGTGCGCGATAGCGGCGGCGGATTGTTGTTCGCTGCCGGCGCGAATGTCTACGGCGAGCAGGGCTACAGCGGTACGGCGGTGGAGAAAGTGCTGCCGGTGCAGTTCCGCGCCCAGGAAAAGCGCAAGGACCTGGCGCTGGTCATTGCGCTCGACCGCTCGTACAGCATGAGGGGGCGCAAGATGGAGCTGGCGAAGGAGGCCACCCGCGCGGCGCTCGATCTGCTGGAAGAGCAGCACCAGTTCGCGGTGGTGGCATTCGACTCGCAGACGCACATATCGGTGCCGATGCAGTACGTGCGCGCCAAGCGCAAGGCCGAAGACCAGATTGCCCGCATCCAGGCGAGCGGCCAGACCAACATCTATCCCGCGCTCAGCATCGTTTACCGGTTGCTGCAGAAGACCGATGCCAAGGCCAAGCACGTGATCCTGCTGTCCGACGGCGATACCCACCCGGCGGATTTCGAGGGACTGGTCGGCCGCATGACCGAAGAGAAGATCGTGATTTCCACGGTGGCGATCGGCGAAGGCGCCAACGTCGAACTGATGGGCAGCATCGCCAGGTGGGGCGGGGGGCGCGCCTATGCCACCGTCAGCGCCGAAGCGGTGCCGCAGATTTTCATCGAGGAGACGCAGCGTGCGGTGCGCTCGAACCTTTTGGAGGATGCATTCAAACCGGTGGTCAGGCGCCGCATGGAGGCTTTCCGCGGCGTGGACTTCGAGCAGGCGCCGCCGCTGAAGGGCTACGTGAGCGCCACGGCGCGCGACAACGCCGAAGTCTTCCTGGTTTCGCAATCCGGGTCGCCGGTGCTGGCGCGCTGGCAGTACGGGCTCGGCAAGGTGGTGGTGTTTACTTCCGACGTGAAGAACCGCTGGGCGGTGAACTGGCTCGACTGGCCGGGTTACGGCAAGCTGTGGGCGCAGCTTACGCGCGAAACCATGCGCCGCGATTCCGGGGAAGAACTCGATTTTCGCGTATCGCGTGAAGGCGGCGAAGCCGTGATCAGCCTGAATGCACTGACCGCGGATGGGCATTTCCGCGATGACCTGGCGCCGCGGGTGCGGGTCAGCGGTCCCGACGGCGCGGCCACAACGGTGGAACTGCGCCACAGCGGGGCCGGCGCGTACCGGCTGCGGGTGCCGCTGGCGAGCGGCGCTGCGCTGCACTTCGAACTCGCAGATTCGCCGGGGCTGTCCCGGCTGGCAGTGGGCCGCACCGGCAGCCGCCGGCTTTTTTACGCTTACCCGGACGAATACCGCGCATTGCCGCCGAATCTCGAACTGCTGCGCACGCTGGCCGAGGAAACGGGGGGCAAGCTTGCGCCCAGCATCGCCGAAGTGTTTGCGCACAACGGCGACCACAGCCGCGTCTCACGCACGCTGTGGCCGTGGCTGGCGCTACTGGCTCTGTTTCTGTATCTGCTGGATATCGCGGCGCGCCGCGCAGCGCCGGCGTGGCGCTGGCTGGGGGTTGATGCCGCGCCTGCTAGTCGCGGCTCGGCACCAGGGTGAGCGAAATGCGATTGTGGCCTTCGACGTACCAGTAGTCGGCACCGTTGGTCAGGCCGATGGTCAGGAACAAGCCGAGGCCGCCGACGCGTCGCTCGTTGATGGCGGATTCGAAGTCGATGCGCCGGGTGGCGGCCAGAGGATCGTACTGCGGTGCCGAATCTTCGTAGGTCAGTTGCACCCCCGCAGCGGTGTCTTCCAGCGAAATCTGCACCGGTGCATTGCTGTCCCCGCCGTGCCCGTGGGTCACGGTATTGGTGAACAGTTCCTCGACAATTAGCGTCAGTTTGTGGCGATCCTCGCGGCCGAGTCCGGCCGCTTCGCCGAATTCGTCGATCAGGGTCTTTACCTGCTCGAATGCCCTCAACTGGGCGGGAAATGTGCGGCTCAGTCGCGTCACGCTTTTCCTGGATTGCACTGGCATTTTCTCATCCCAGCAAGTGCCGGACCCGCTGCTATGATGGCAATGTGCACGCTTCTTGCACCATAGGTTGTGCGCCGGCATCCTCTGCCTGCCCAGTTACCTACGAAGGGGCCACAAATGAGCAAAGTATTGATGTTACAAAGAGATTTCATAATCTTCGGCTTTTTGCTGCTGCTGTGCGCAGCGGCCGCATTGCCCGCGCTGGGCGCGGAAGCAGGACGCGTCAAAGTGTCGAAGGGCGAGGTGCAGATTGAACGCGACGGCAAGCGCCTTCCCGCGCCGGTCGGCGCCACGATCCAGGCGCGCGATACCGTGACGACCGGACCCGATGGTTCGGTAGGCATCACCTTCCAGGACAACAGCCTGTTGTCGGCGGGCCCCAACAGCGTACTGGTGATCGAGCGCTTCGTGTTCGACAGCACGACCCACAAGGGCGAGTTCGACGCCGCGCTGAAAAAGGGTACGCTCGCTGTGGTCTCCGGCGAGATCGTCAAGCAGTCGCCTGAAGCCATGCGGATAAGAACGCCGGCGGCAATCATGGGCGTGCGCGGCACCGAGTTCGTCGTGAAAGTTGACGAATCGGCCACCAGGTAACGATGCGTTTTGTTCATGCACCGGTAATTCTCGCGATTGCACTGGTTCTTGGAGCGTGCGCCCACACTGCAGCCCTCGAATCCGCGTCCGGGCCGGCTCAAGCAGGTGTTGACCTCGTCGTGCTGCTGCCCAAGGCTAACGGATCCGTGGGCGCGGTGGTGGTCCGTAGTCCCGGCAGCCCCCCCGTGGTCCTCGACGAACCTTATGCGGCGGCGCGCATCGAAGGCGCCGGGCGCGTGCAACCGCTTACCTACGATGCCGATCTTGCGAACAAGGAATTCAGCGCCACGCTGTCGGCATTGCCAGCCCGTCCGGTTACCTTCCTGCTGTATTTCCTCGAGGGCAAGGACGAATTTACCCCTGATTCCGAGCGCGAAGTCGAGCGCATTTTTGCCGAAATAGCGGCGCGCGCGGACCCGGCAATATCGGTCATCGGTCACACCGACGCCGTCGGCACCATTCAGTACAACGACGAGCTTTCGTTGCAGCGCGCACGGCGGGTGCGTGAAGATCTGACTCGTCGCGGCATCCCCGGCAGTTACATCGAAATCGCCGGCCGCGGAAAACGCGAGCCGGTGGTGCGCACTGACGCCGACGCTCCCGAGCCCAGGAACAGGCGCGTCGAAATCATCGTGCGCTGATCTGCGTGCGCACATTCCCCGCCTCGTCGTCCGCGTTTTTCTCACAGACTGCCGCCGTTCCAGCGCAGCGCCAGGATGGTGAGATCGTCCGAGCGCTCGGTGGCGCCGACGAATTTGCGCACGTCATCGCGCACCGCGTCCACCAGCTGCACCGCATCGCCGGCGGCAAGCGCTGCCGTAAGCACCGGGAACAGCCGCTGGCGCCCGTAGAGCTCCCCGCCTGAATTCATCGCTTCAGTCACGCCATCCGTATAAAGGCAAAGTGATTCGCCCGGCGTCATCCGGTAGCGCTCGGACCGATACTGGTAACCTTCGATGACGCACAACGGCGGCCCCGCATCGCTGTCGAGATGTAGCGGCGCCGGACGTTGCGCGTGCAGCAGGTAAGGGGCGTCGTGCCCGGCATTGCAGTAGTCGAGTTCGCCGGAGTTCAGATCGAGGATGCCGGCGAATACGGTTACAAACAGCATCTCCGGATTGTCGCGCGCGATTTCATCATTGGCGGCCCGCATCACTTCGCCGATGACCGCACCGTCCTCGAGGCGGCTGCGCAAGGCCGCGCTTTTGTACAGGGCCTTGCTCACCGCCATGAAGATGCTCGCCGCCAGTCCCTTGCCGGCAACGTCGCCGACCATGAAGAAAAGCCGGTCGGCGTCGAGCTTGAAGAAATCGTAGAGGTCGCCGCCGACCGACTTCGCGGTCTCGATCAGCGCCTGCAGTGAAAAACGCGGATCGCCATAGAAATCTGCCGATGGCGGCGGCAGCATTCCCATCTGGATGCGTCGTGCCGCTTCCAGTTCGCCGGCAGCGCGGGCCGCCGCTTCGCGCTCGGCTTCCAGCGCGCGCCTGAGCGCAAGGCGCTGGCGGTCGGCCTCGGCCAGTGCCCCGGTGAGCATGACGCCGAACAGCACGGTCGCCGCGGTCGTTGGCCAGGCGACATCGAGCAGCATTTGCTTCCAGTAGTACAGGGCGAAGCCGAGCCCGAGCAGTCCGGCGACCACGGCCCCGTAAATCAGTGCGGCCGTCCTCGGCTTTGCTGCCGGGACCGCGAGTATCAGGATCAACCCGCAGCCAAGCAGCAGCAAGCGCTCCAGCGGCTCGAAATGGCCGGGCCGGCGCAGCAGGCTGTCCTCGTATATGTTCTCGATGATCTGCGCGTGAATCTCGACTCCCGGTATGCGCTCGCCCACGGGCGTGGTCTGGTAGTCGAACAATCCCAGTCCGGTTGCGCCGACCAGCGCAATCTTGCCGCGGATGAGTTCGGGATCGATGTCGCCACGGATTGCGTCGAGCGCCGATACGAAGCGGGCCTCGTCGTGCGCACTGAAGTGCACCCAAACCCAGCCGTCGGGGTTGGCGGGAATCACGGTGTCTGCGACGCCGATGCTTCGAACGCCGCCGCCGTCCGCCGTGATCGAGAACGCCGGTACGTCGCTGGCTATGCGCAGCAGCTCTATCGACAGTGCCGGAGTCAGCACCCCGGCTACCGATGCGACCAGTGGCACGCGGTTCACGACTCCGCCGCGCGTATCCACGCTCAGCAGGCCATGACCACGCGCGGCGCCATCGAGTTGCGGGAGGCTGCGCAGTGCCCCGGCAAACTGCCACAGGTGCGGCGTGGGCTCCGAGCCGTGAACGCGAAACGGCGCGCTGCGGCCGGTTGCCGCGGCGCCCGCTTCTGCCTGTTCCACGCCGGCGATTCCAAGAGCCACCGGATAGCGGCGCAGCGATTCCGCGAGGACGGCGTCGTTGTCGGGCAACTGTGCCAGGCGGTGGGCGAGTCTGGCGTCCGTGCGCTCGATCAGCCCCGCCAGGTTGACGGGCGACATGCGGTCGGGTTCCGGCATCAGAAGGTCCACGCCGATCGCCGCCGGACCGGTTTCTCCGATTGCTTCGATGAGCTCCGCCATCACGGTACGCGGCCACGGCCACTGGCCAAGTTCCTTGAGGCTTTTCTCGTCGATGGCGACGATCACCGCCGGGGCGGAAGTGCGCACCCGCGGCGCGATGGCCTGATAGCTGTCGAACAGCCCCAGCCGAAGCTGGGTCAACACGCGCAGGTCGGGTGCGAAGGAGATCGACAGCAGGAGCACCAGTACTGCGGCGCCCAGCGGCCGCCCGTGACCGCCGACCAGCACACGCATGAGGGCGCGTTCGCTCCAGGAACGGCTTCGTCCGCCTTGCGGCGCTTCCCCGTCGCCCGCCCTGGTCTGCGGAGCCTGCGTCACAACTCGATTTCCATGCCGTGGTACGCCGCAGTCACCGTCAACGGCTGCTCCGTGCGGGTCAGTTTCTCGACGCGGATGGTTTCGCTGAGCACCGATTCAATGCGTTCGTCGTCGAACGCAGGCTCGTGATGGAACATGCACAGATGCTTGACATTCGCCAGCGCGAGCGCCTGCTCGATTTTGTGCCGGATGTCGGCGCAAGTCAGCGCGACCGGGATCGAGCCGCGCGTCCACCAGAAGCGTACCCGCATGGTCACCAGGTGGCGCCGAAGGCCTTTAGCGCGGCGGGCGAGACCTTCGCCAGGGCGTCGCGCACCGTGGCGAATGTTTCGAATACCAGGGTAAATCGGCTGATCTCAAAGATCTCGTTCACCACGGGTTGCATCGCCGCAACCACGATGGTGCCGCCCTGGGACTTGGCCTGCTTTTCCGCCAGCATGAAACAACGCAGTCCGGCGCTGCTAACGTAGTCCACGCCGCCGAGATCCAGCACCAGGCGCTCGCCGTTGTCGCAGCAGCGTTGGATCAGCGGATCAAGGGCCCGGCGAAATTCCTCACTGTTGGCGTGGTCGATTCTGCCCTCGGGTGAGAGCACCAGCACATCGCCGTACGTCTTGTTGCGGATGTCCATTTTTTTCATTCGCAGGCGGCGGTGGCCACCGGATGTCGGAGGTTAGGCAAGGGGCATGCTGGCCCGGCCGCGGCACGTTGACTGCGCGGCCGATACGTTCCGCGATGGTGTGCCGCGAGTGCGCCGGCTTGCTCGGGGAAATTCTGCCGGGCGCAACGTGCGCGCAGCCTGATCAGAACCTTCCAAGGCAGTATTAAACCCGAAAACGGCTAAACCCGAAAACGGCGTGGACCGGCTGCCGGCTCAGCCAAAGATAGGGAACGTTTCGAAGTTGCCGGAGAGCAGCTCGCGCGTGTCGCGGTAACCCAGCCAGCCTTCGATGATGCTGGCGTAGACGCGGCGGAAGTCGGTGGTGAACACCAGATTGTCGCCTTCGTCGAGAGAGTCGAGCTTCGGTGGCGTGCCGTAGTGGCCGCCCTTCACCGGCTTGCCGATCAGGTAAATGTGATTGGCGGTGCCATGATCGGTGCCGAGGCTGGTGTTCTCGGGCACGCGCCGTCCGAACTCGGAAAATACCAGCATCACCACGTCGTCGGCGCGGCCGATGCGCTGCATGTCCTTCATGAACCCGGCCACCGCGTCGGAGACGTAAGTCAGCAGCCGCTGATGCAGGTCCGGTTGCTGCACGTGGGTGTCGAAAGCATTGTGGCGATACGAGGTGTAGTACAACCGTGTCGGCATGCCGGCGGCGATCAGCGACGCGATCTTCGGCAGATCGACCGGGACGATGCCGTAATCCACCGGCGTCTTGTACTTTGCCCACGCGTCGCGCACCAGCTGCGAGGCCTCGCGCGCGCTTTTCGCCACGTCGAGCAGGTAACGGCGCGAGGGGTTCGCGTCATGCGTCGCGTCGGCAACCTGGTCCAGCAGCGGCCGGGTCTGGTGCAGGCCCTTGCGGCCGAAGCGCTCCGGATCGTCGAACACCACCGGAACGTGGTTGCGCGCGCTCACCGCCAGGGACTGCGCTTCGTCGATGTTGACGATGAAATTCGGGGTGGGCTGCGGGTCGATGGCATCGGCGAGCCGGCCGACCCAGCCGGTTTCCTCCCCGCTGTTGGGCGCGCCGGTGTGCCAGTAAGCCATCGAGGTGAAATGCGAGAACGACGGCTGGGCATACCCGCAACCGTGCACCACCGCCATCCTGCCGTCCTTGTACAGGCCCTCGAAGCCGGCCATTCCCGGATTGAAACCGAAGCGCACGTCGATCCTGCGCAGTTTTTCCGGGCGGATGCCGATTTGGGGGCGATGGCGGTAGTAGGCGTCGTCGCCGTAGGGCACCAGCGTATTGAGGCCGTCGTTGCCTCCGGAGAGCTCGAGGACTACGAGGATCCGATTCGAGGCGGTGGCATCAGCCGCGAGTGCTCGCGAAAACACCAGCGGCAT
>JAXIOX010000232.1:0-2109 GCA_045403275.1 Burkholderiales bacterium
CCGGTTGACCGTTTCCAAGGGGAGCCAAAACCCGATAAAATGTGCGGCGCTTGAATCCAACCTGTAATGAAAGGCAAGGGCAAATGAAGACATTCCTTATGGTGATCGCGGCAGCGGCGGCCGTGGTGTTTGCCGGCGGCGCGAGTGCGGCAGTGGACGCTGCCAAGGCCAAGGCGCTGGCACAGTCGAAGAATTGCCTGGCCTGTCACGCGGTGGACAAGAAACTGGTGGGCCCGTCCTACATGGAGATCGCCAAGAAATACAAGGGCAACAAGGATGCCGCGGCCATGCTGAACAAGAAGGTCATCAACGGCGGAGGCGGCGTGTGGGGTACCATCCCGATGCCGCCCAATCCGGTCAAGGAAGACGAAGCCAAGCTGCTGGTGGAGTGGATCCTGTCGCAGTAGATCGGTGGTTCACGCGAACCGCAGGAAAAGCCGGCAATCGCCGGCTTTTTTGTATCTGTCGGTCACGACAACTCAATGAATTACGGACGAAAATTGACAATGTTTCGAAGCGTGGCCGATAATCGCGGGAGGTTTTCCAGCGTACTTACTACTGAGGGGGAGAGGAAAAATGGACACCGGAATCTCTAGAATCTCATGGCGAATCGTCGCAGTAGTGGCTGCAGTCGCGCTCGCGGCGGGCTTGGGTGCGTGCGGCAAGCAGGAGGACAAGGCCAAGACCGGATCGTCGCTCGAGCGTGTCGTCAAGATCGGCCATGCCGCGCCGCTGACCGGCGGCATCGCCCACCTGGGCAAGGACAACGAGTATGGCGCCAAGCTCGCCATCGATGAGGCCAACGCCCGGGGCACGACTATCGGCGGCGAGAAGATCGTGTTCGAGTTGCTCAGCGAGGACGACGAGGGTAAACCGGACAAGGGTCCGATCATTGCGCAAAAATTCGTGGATGCGAAAGTCGCCGGCGTGGTCGGACACCTGAACTCCGGCGTGACCATTCCCGCGTCCGCGGTGTACAACCAAGCGGGCATTCCGATGATCTCGGGCTCCGCCACCAATCCGAAACTCACCGAGCAGGACTTCAACAACGTTTTTCGCACCGTCGGCCGTGACGACCAGCAGGGCCCTGCGATCGCAAGTTATCTCAGCGCCCAGTACCAGCCCAAGACCGTCGCGGTCATCGACGACGCGACCGCCTACGGCGAAGGTATCGCCAACGAGGTGGAAAAGACGCTCAAGTCCGCCGGCATCGTCGTGCTGCCGCGCGAAAAAGGTACCGACAAGACCACCGACTGGAAGGCGATCCTGACCAAGTTGAAAGGCAAGAATCCGGACGCGGTGTTTTACGGCGGCATGGACTTGGGTGCCGGCCCGTTGCTGAGGCAGGGGCGCGAACTCGGCATCAAGGCCGTGTTCGCCTTCGGCGACGGCGCGTGCACGGACAAGATGAAGGAGCTGGCGGGGGAGGCTTCCGAAGGGCTGATCTGCTCCCAGGCGGGAATCCCGGTGCAGGCGGCGAGCAAGGATTTTCTGAAAGCCTTCAAGGCCAAGTTCAACGCCGACCCGCTGATTTATGCGCCGTTCACCTACGACGCCGCCAATCTCATCATCACCGCAATGCAGAAAGCAGACTCCGTCGATCCGGCGAAGTATCTGCCCGAGCTTGCCAAACTCAGTTTCCACGGCGCAAGCGGCAGTATCGAGTTCGATCAGCGCGGCGATCGCAAGGACGCCGAAATGACGATATTCACCATGAAGGGCGGCACCATCACGCCAATCGCGATCCTCAAGGGCGGCAAGTCCACCACGTTTGAGGACTTCGTAAAAGGCGCAAACTGAACACGCAAGCAAGCCGCGGCGGGCGCGAAGCAAAGCAACACAACGCATTTCCATGATGCGGCGCAGACGGCACTTGCGGGCGCCGCTTGTGCCGGCGCGCCCGCATTGAGCTGACCCCAGAATCACCGCCCGGACGCGCCGTGGAAATCTTTCTCCAGCAGATCATCAACGGCCTGACCCTGGGTAGCGTCTACGCCATCGTGGCACTGGGCTACACCATGGTGTACGGCATCATCCAGCTCATCAACTTCGCGCACGGTGAAGTGGTGATGATCGGCGCGATGGTTGCCCTCACCGTGATCTCCGTGC
>JAXIOX010000078.1:0-9041 GCA_045403275.1 Burkholderiales bacterium
AGTCCGCATCGATGTCGTCGATCGGCGGCGGCACCTGTCCCGGTGACCCGCGCCTGAGGTTGATGAAGGATTGCAGTTGCGAGGTAAACTGGCGGCGCGCTTCCGCGTCGGTATCGGCAGCCAGCACATTCGCCCCGAGCATGGCGTAAGGGCGGTCCAGTTGTTTGGACGGCTCGAAGCGGCTGCGATAGATTTCGAGCGCCTGTTTCATAAGGTCGGGCGCGAAGTGCGAGGCGAAAGCGAACGGCAAGCCGAGCATGGCGGCGAGTTGCGCGCCGAACAGGCTCGAACCAGCAACCAGATCGGCACCTCCAGGCCCGCACCCGGCACTGCGCGAATGTACTGTCCCGGCTGCGGAGCGGCGAAATAATTCTGCAGCTCCTGCACGTCCTGCGGGAACTGCTCGGCGCTGTCCGCAAAATCGCGCCGTAGGGCGCGCGCCGTCATCATGTCGGTGCCGGGCGCACGGCCCAAGCCCAGATCGATGCGGCCTGGAAACAACGAGGCGAGCGTGCCGAACTGCTCGGCGACCACCAGCGGCGAGTGATTCGGCAGCATGATGCCGCCGGAGCCCACGCGGATGGTCCTGGTGCCGCCGGCCACGTAGCCGATGACGATCGCGGTTGCGGCGCTGGCGATTCCTGGCATATTGTGATGCTCCGCAATCCAGTAGCGCTTGTAGCCCAGGCTCTCGGCACGTTGCGCCAGCGCGAGCGTGTTGTGCAATGCCTCGGAAGCCGTTGCGCCCCTGGGGATTGGGGAGAGGTCGAGAACGGAAAAAGGGATCATGCCTGGTGTCCTGGTTTGCCGGGCGCCGATCAGGCGCTGCCGAGGAAGTCCTGCTTGCCGATCTCCACGCCGTTGTGGCGGAGGATGTCGTAGGCCGTGGCCGCATGAAAAAAGAAATTGGGCAGGGCGTAGTTCAGAAGATAAGACTGGCCGGTAAATCTCGTTTCCTGGCCGCGGAGCTTGAGGACGATCGCACGCTCCTCGCTGCCTTCGATCAGCTCCGGGCCGAGGCTTTGCAGGAACGCCACGGTCTTGGTGATGCGCGCCTGCAGTTCGGGAAAGGTGGTTTCGGTATCCGCATAGCTGGGCACCGCGACGCCGGCGAGGCGGGCCGCGCAGCCTTTCGCCGAATCGCTGGCTGACTGCACCTGGCGGGAAAGCGGGAACATGTCGGGCGCGAGCCTCGCATTGATGAAGACTGCCGGATCGATCTTCCGTGCCGCCGCGTGCGCCTCCGCCTTGTGCAGGATCGCGGAAAGGTTCGCCAGTTGACGGGTAAACACGGGGGCGGAAGCCTTGAACATGGATAAGGACATGGCGGAACTCCGGGCAGATAAAGCCTAATTGTGCGCGACATCGGCGGTGCACGCAGTATCCCCCTCCCCCCCTCTCCCCGTCCCTCTCCCGCCAGGGGAGAGGGAGCTCAAACCTCCACTAGATGCAGCCCTAGTAATTCATTCAAATCATTTGGGGTTTCATTTCCCATTAGAAGGCAGGAATTGAACAAAAAAAGAAAGAAAAGTGCTTTGAGATAATCTTCGATTCCTGACCGGAGCAAGGAGTCGAACCATTCGATTCAAACCTCAATGTCAGCGATTGAAGCTGAATCAAGAACTCCCTCTCCCCCTGCGGGAGAGGGCTGGGGAGAGGGGGAATCGCCTGGGACCACGAGATATTCAGTCACGCGCCGGAGTTCGTCGATGGACATCTGGTCATGCCCGCGCGGCCCGGCTGGGGAATCGAGCCGAACGAAGCGGCGATCCGTGCCCGCCCCCCGAAGGGTCCTGCGGGACTGCTGAACTACGGACGTAAACTCTGACAAGGAGAGGTCAACGCCATGGATCCGCGATTCACGACCGAATTCCAACGCGGCACGATTGTGAAGATTTCATGGCGGCTGCTCCCCCTGATCGTGGTGAGCTATCTAGTCGCGTATATCGATCGCACCAACGTCGCCTTTGCCGCGCTGACCATGAACAAGGATCTGGGCATCAGCGCCTACATGTACGGCTGGGGTGCCGGCATCTTCTTTATCGGCTATGCGCTGTTCGAAGTGCCGAGCAACCTGGTTCTGGAGCGGGTCGGCGCGCGCCGCTGGATCGCCCGCATCATGATCACCTGGGGCATCATTTCCGGGTTGATGGCCGCCACTACTGGGCCGATCAGCTTCCTCGCGCTGCGCTTTCTGCTCGGCGTGGCCGAGGCCGGGTTCTTCCCCGGCATCATCTTCTATCTCAGCACCTGGTATCCGGCTGCGTATCGTGCCCGCGTGATCTCGACGCTGTTCATTGCGGTCCCCGTCGCCAACGCGGCGGCGTCGGTTATTTCGGGTGCGATTCTTGAGATGGATGGCATCTGGGGCCTGCATGGCTGGCAGTGGGTTTTCATCCTCGAAGCCATTCCCGCCGTGCTGCTCGCTTTTGTCGTGCTGACGCTACTCACGGACCGGCCGGCAATAGCGACCTGGCTCAGCGCGGACCAGCGCGAGTGGCTCGAAGCCGAGTTGCAGGCCGAACGAACCCGGGTCGAAGGCGCCGGGCGCCTGACGCTCCTGCGTGCGCTCACCGACAAGCGCGTACTGATGCTGTCGATGATCTACTTCACGAGCGTCATTGCCAGCTACGGCATCACCTTTTTCCTGCCGCAGATCATCAAGGGCTTCGGACATTCGAACTTCGTGACGGGCCTGCTGACTGCGATCCCATATGTCATCGGCGTGATCGGCCTGGTGCTATGGGGACATTCTTCGGATCGCCGCAACGAAAGGCGCTGGCACCTCATCGTTGCATCCACGGTCGCGGCGGCAGGGCTCGCCGGTGTGGGCTGGCTTACCGGCTCGTACTGGGCTCTCGTCGCGATGTCGGTTGCCACCATCGGAATCTACGGGTCGCGGCCGTCGTTCTGGCCGATGCCCTCGATGTTTCTCACCGGAGCCGCCGCCGCGGCCGGCATTGCGCTGATCAATTCCATCGGCAACCTCGGTGGTTATGTCGGACCCTTCATCGTCGGCTGGATAAAGGACAGCACGAAGAGTTTCGAGATGGGCCTGTACTTCCTGGCGGCGTGTGCGTTCGCTTCGGCAGTGATCACGTATTTCGCGACCAGGGCAACACTGGGAACGACAAAACGGGACTGAAGGAAAATCGGCTGCCGATGGCCGAGTACTCCCCTGGCGCAAGGGCGTGAGCCGCTCGTACCTTTCCTCTTTCCTCTCCTAACTTCGGCTAACGCGGCGGCCGTGTCATGGGGACAAGATCACAGCACGCCGCATTACCCTACGCCACAACATAGTGCGAATCGATCTGCGCTGTGTAGGCTGATTTTGAAGTCATGCCGAAACTACAACAAGCTACTTCGTGGCGTGTTGTCGCTTTGCTTTTTCTCTATCTACAAACTCTCGCCGGAGCACCTTCCGCCTTCCCTCCTTTGATTTGCCACACGGAAAAAGCGTCCCGGATCGTTCTCCAGAATGAGCTTCTGGGCCAACATCAAGTCCGCCATTGGCACCGGGATATCGGGGCCGGCGCAGAAGGCCAATCCGGTCCCCGTATTCAGTACATTGAACGTCAGGCGCGACAGGACGCGGAAGCGTCCCCAGCCGACGGCGTCCACCGTGAAGTAACCGTAACGCGCGAATTCGTCACGCTGCACAGGGTTCAGCACGCGAAGCAGCAGTTGCCTGGCGCGAGCGTCGGGGGTCGGGCCTTTCCCGGGTGTTTCCATAGACAATTCATCGGTCGATGGCACGGTATAGTCCTCACAAAACAACAACCATCGGATGTACCGGCGGATACTTTGCAGCAACGCCGGATTTCCCTGGCGCAAGTTGCCACGCACCTCATCCGAGGTCTGATCGCCCGCAGGACTCCAGTCCCCGAAGGGCCGGAGCATACGGGCCAGGCATTCCGGCATTGCAGACTAACGATAGCGGGCGTTTAGCCCCCGACAATGCGTGGGACCACGACCGTCTCGTCTTCCAGCGCGGAAAACTCACCTATTTTCTGGTCTGCGCCGCCGCCTTTACGGTTCACGCTGAAAGCAACCGCTCCAGCCGCCATACTGCGCTCGAACAGACGTTGGGCCTCGGCTTTGGCCTCCGCCATCGCTTCGCTTTCGTCGAATCTGATCTCCCGGTCGCCGGACGAATCCAGAAATCGAAGTATCTTCATTGTGTTGCCTCCTTCTCTCGGTAATTGACAAAGGCTCTGGGGGCGGCTGAAGAACCCGTGCGGCATCCATCCGGACCGCGACGTACCTGGCCCGTGCTTTTCTTGAAAATGTTTTTTTCCTGCCGAGATACAGCAAAAATGTGCGGGCAGGCGGGTTCCGACGGGAAATCGCGGCTTGATGCCAAGATTGAGAATGCGGGTGCCAAAACCATGACCCCCCCTTTCGACCGCACGGCCTGGCTCGGCCGCGTAGCCAACTACTTGTTTAACCGGTAAACAGGTGGCGCCAATTCGTATATGCACCCTCAGGACCAATTGATCGCGCACCTGTTAGTTTGGACCTTCCTCCCCTGAAATAGGTTGCAGTTCCGGGTTCCGGCAGTTTGCGCCTGCAATGGGCGGCAAGGAAATGGATAAGAAAAGGTACGAAGGACGAAAGCCTCGGTCCGAGTGAGAGCAACATCTCAATGCAAGTGCGCCAATCGCGCAGTGACGCCACAGACTGTAGGATCCTTCGCAGCACTCAGCATGAGCTGAATTGGCGGGATGATCGCCGCTCCTGGAAAGGCGATAAAGCAGGGGGGAAGCTCAGGCCGGCCGTAAACCACAGGGCTCGGCCCGACGCTGACGCTACCATGGCGCGGGGCTACGCTGAGCTTGAATCGCCTGCTAAAATAATGACATGGCCGCGGGTCGCTCCAAAAGGGGGTGGGGGTCGCTTCAAAAGGGGGCGTTGGTCGAACCTGCCATACCGGCGCTCGCAAGTGCACATCGGCTCACTTCTGTTCTCGAATGCGAACCCCGCCCTCGGCCAGTAACGCGTTTGCTGCGAGTCGTTGCAACCTTTGGGAAGGCGTGTCGTGATGATCGCTGAAGAACCGGAGTTCCCGCAGATCCTGTCCGATGCAGAAATCGACGAGAAAGTTCCGGTCAGCGAGACCGTCAATCAGAAGTATCAGCGCCAACCTACGGACAGGGAGTTGACCGTGGAGGCGGTGGCGATGTTGAAAGCACGGTTTCCCCGCATCCATCAGACCTTGCTTGCGCTATGGGGGACGGGCCCGGGCGAAGCCTATCTGGACGGTTTGATCGTGGACGACCGTGGCAACCGCCAGGGCTTCCCGCCGGACGTCCTGCGCGCCCTCCTGGTGCTGCAGCGCGTTCACTTCCAGACGTTCGGCACCTTCAAGAAAATCAGTCCTTGGGACTTCGGCTCGAAATCCTGAGCAGCTTTCAAGGTGCCTCGACACCGGCGCTGAACTGGTTCAAGCAGCAGCCGACGAGGTAATTGTTGCGCCGGCCGTCCGAGGCCGGAAAACCAAACTGGTACTGACCGGCGCCCGATTTAACTTTCCCCGAGGATCCTGGTCGCCTTCGCGACGTCCCTGGGCTTGACCCAGAACATCGCGCCGTAGCGTCCAGCACCGGCCGTCACCGCATCCAGCGCGGTCATGCTGATCCCGGCCGCGGCGAGTTTACCGATCACTTCGTGGATCGCGCCCAGCCGGTCGTCGCCCTGCACCAGGAACACCGTCTTTCGCGCCGAAAGCTTCCATTTGTTCTTTTTCGCCGCCGTGCGGAAGGCGGCCGTATCTTCGGGGATGAAGTCCATCTGCGCCTTGCGCCCCGCCGGGAATCCGGTGAATGCGAGCAGGTTCACGCCTGCGTCCCTGAGCGCCTCAAGGTACGTGGCGCCCGCCCCCACTTTGTTTACCACTTCCACGTAGAAATAGTCCGCCTTGCGCACCGAGTCTGTCATGGCCTCCTCCTTTTTTGCACGCCTGATTTATCTATAGCACTTCCTGGCGCACGCGCAAGCCGCGCTTTCAATTCCCCCGTCTGCCGGAGCCGGAAAGCGCCGTCGAACCGGCCGCGGCGCCCGTGCCTTGCCCCGATCCACCGGCTGTGGCCAAATCGGGTTTGTCCTGCGGGTTTGCGCGGAACTTCCCATAACGATCGAAAAATCAGAACAGAATGAAACCGCACTGGAGCCAGGGGCTGCATCAGTTGTTCAAGCAACAGGGCATTCGCCAGGTGAGTTTTGTGCCGGACGCCGGCCATGCGGCGCTCATCGGGCTGTGCGAGGCGGATCGCGAACTGCGCGCGGTGCGGCTCACCACCGAGGAAGAAGGCATCGCGCTCGCGGTCGGCGCGTGGCTCGGCGGCGACAAGAGCGTGCTGCTGATGCAGTCGAGCGGCGTCGGTAATTGCATAAACATGGCCTCGATGCTAACCGCCTGCCGGGTGCCGCTGGCGATGATCGTGACCATGCGCGGCGACTGGGCGGAATTCAATCCCTGGCAGGTGCCGATGGGGCATGCGGCGAAAAACCTTCTCGAGGAAATGGACGTGTTCGTCACCCGTGCCGACCAGGAGGAGGACATCCTGCCGATCGCCGAGGGTGCATTGCGCATCGCCTACAATACGCTGCGCCCCGCGGCGTTGCTGATCGGGCAGCGGCTGCTCGGCGCCAAAACCTTCGATAACTGAGGACTCGCGAGGACCGAACATGGCAGCAAAGGCATCGAAGGGCAAATCGAAAGCGCTGGACCGGCGTGAGGTCGTCAGGATGCTGCTCGCCGGCCGCGGCGAGTTGCTGGTGATCGCGGGACTGGGCGCGCCGGCGTGGGATGCAACCGACGCCGGCGATCATGCGCTCAACTTCCCGCTCTGGGGCGGAATGGGCGGCGCCGCGGCGATCGGCCTGGGGCTGGCGCTGGCGCAGCCGCAGCGCCGGGTGCTGGTGCTCACCGGCGACGGCGAACTGCTGATGGGAATGGGCTCGCTCGCCACCATCGGCGCGCAGAGTTCGAGCAATCTTTCGGTGGTGGTGCTGGACAACGAACGCTACGGCGAGACCGGCATGCAGGCCTCACACACGGCGTTCGGCGTCGATCTCGCCGCGGTGGCCAAGGCCTGCGGCTTTGTCTCCGCAACGATGATTACCACGATCGAACAGGTCAGTCGGCTGCGCGCGGACCTCCACCGCGCCGAGGGTCCGTTATTCGCGCAGATCAAGGTCGCGCCCGACAAACTTCCGCTGGTGTTGCCGCCGCGCGACGGGGCGCACCTCAAGGACCGCTTCCGCGAAGCGTTGCTCGGAAAGGATGCTTACTTCCAGCGTTGAAGGAAGCGGGGCCGTCGCAGTACTCCTTGAGCAACACCCTGATTTGCTCTCGGAGAGCTAGCGCGGCCTACTGCAGGCGGGCCACAACGCCCGCGCGCAAACCAATCGGGGACGATGGCCGACCTATACTTGCGCACGCGCCCAATCTCGCGGGACAGTCCATGAAGACAGTCGCACTTCCAACCGGTGAACGCGTTCCCGCGCTCGGCCAGGGCACCTGGTATATGGGCGAGAACAAGGCAGGCCGCGCCGAGGAGATCGCCACGCTAAGGCTCGGCCTGGATCTTGGCATCGCGCTCATCGATACGGCGGAAATGTACGGCGAAGGCAAGGCCGAGGAACTGATCGGCGATGCGATCGCCGGCCGGCGCGACGAGGCCTTTCTGGTAAGCAAGGTCTATCCGCACAACGCCACGCGCAAAGGCGCGGTGGCCGCGTGCGAGCGCAGCCTCAAGCGCCTTCGCACCGACCGCATCGATATGTATCTGCTCCATTGGCGCGGGAGCGTGCCGTTCGCCGAGACCATGGAGGCATTCATGGCGCTGCAAAAATCCGGCAAGATCCGCCACTACGGCGTGAGCAACCTGGATCTCAAGGACGTGCAGGAACTTTGGTCCGTGCCCGGCGGCAAGGGTGTGGCAACCGACCAGTTGCTCTATCACCTCACCTGCCGCGGCATCGAATGGGATTTGGGTCCGTGGCTGCGCAAGCGGCGCATTCCGGTGATGGCGTATTCGCCGATCGACCAGGCGAGGCTGTTGCGCAACCCGAAGCTTGCCGATTTCGCACGCCGCCACGGCATGACCCCGGCGCAAGCCGCGCGGGCGTGGCTGCTCGCCAACGATGACGTCATCGCCATCCCGAAGACCGGGAAGCACGAGCGGCTGAAAGAGAATTTTCGCGCGCTCGAGCATCCACTGACCAAACAACAGCTGGCGGAACTCGACCGCCTGTTTGCGCCGCCGCAAGAACCAGCGCCATTGCAGATGCTCTAGCAGGCTGCTGAAATTACGAACGGGCAGGGAATAAACCGCAGAAAAGCAACATCACTTCATCATATCCCCAAGAATCGAAAGATTCGACGCAAAAACGCAAAGGCGCAAAGAAAGACCAGAAACGAACGGTAAAACAAAGTGCCCGATGAGCAGGCCTACAAGTTTTCTCCCAAGCGAACTAACCGAAGTCGCCCGACCCGATTTCCTGCATTTTTCAATCGCTATTCAGGTCTTCTTTGCGCCTTCGCGTCTTTGCGTCAAGATTTTTTCGTGCGCAATGTCCTGACTTTTTGGTACGTCCTGGCGTCATGCCTGTCCCTGGTTGCGTTCGCGCAGGATGCCGACAAGGGCGACGCGTATGTGGGGCTCGGCGCGCGGGTGCGGCCCGCCTACGAAGGCGCGGACAGCCGGCGCGGGGGAGCGATCCCGTATCTGCGCCTGTACGGAGAGCATTTGTTTGCGCGTACCACGCAAGGAATACTCGAAGGCGGCGTCCGATCGAATCCGGTTGACGGCGTGGTGTTCGGTGCGCAGCTTGCCTATGAAGAGGGCCGCATCACCGATGAGTCGGCGTTCCTGAAAGCACACAACTTCGAGGACATCGACGCAGCCGCATCGATCGGCGTTCACGCGGAGGCGGACTGGAAGATCGGCCCGATGCCGCTCAACGCGCTGGCCCGCTATCGCCGCAATGTCGATCCCGATCTTGGTGACCATTTCGACTTGCGCCTGACCGCGGGG
>JAXIOX010000264.1:0-4658 GCA_045403275.1 Burkholderiales bacterium
CACGCAGGTCTCCTGCTCCGGGTTCGGCAACGCCATGATCGAGCGCATGAAGCATTGAGCAGCCGGCAAAAACAAAAAGCCCGCGACGGTGTCGCGGGCTTCGAATGTTCTGAATCTGCCGGCGGAGTCGTTTGCGCCGCCCGGCAGCCTTTAGGCGGCCTGGATGTTGGAGGCCTGTTTCCCCTTTGGTCCCTGGGTGACTTCGAAACTCACCTTCTGGCCCTCTTTGAGCGTTTTGAAACCGTTCATCTGAATTGCCGAAAAATGGGCAAACAGATCTTCGCTGCCGTCGTCGGGCGTGATGAAACCATAGCCCTTCGCATCGTTGAACCACTTTACAGTACCAGTTGCCATACTCCCCTTCCCCTGATGTAAAACGCGGGCCGGAAACCCGCCGATTGTTTGAGTTTCAAGTCCGCGTTATCGGCAAAACCGGTACTGCAGTATCCTTGAAGCCAAACACCTATACACTTTTTAGGTCATTTATTTTGGGAAGTCAAGTATGCTAAAACCTTCGCAAGCGTTTGTTGCAATGCGGTTTTAGGGAATCTGCCAATTCTCTGGCCGGGGCTGGATTCTGCGCTTGTAATTTCCCCGGTTATCAGCAAAATTAGGTCTTGGTGAAGGCAGTGGAAGCGAGACAGCAGGCTATGGCGATCGGAACTCGCGACAGCACGCTATTGGAGGCCGAGAAAAGCAAGGTCAAGCCCCCGCCTCTGTTCAAAGTCCTGCTGTTGAACGACGACTACACACCCATGGACTTCGTGGTCTCCGTCCTCCAGACGTTTTTTTCGATGACGCGAGAACAGGCGACCCAGATCATGCTCAAAGTACACAAGGAGGGCATGGGCGTGTGCGGGGTGTATCCTAGGGATGTGGCCGCCACCAAGGTCGAGCAGGTCATCGCTTTTTCGAGGCAGCATCAGCATCCGCTTCAATGCGTGATGGAGGAAACATGATTGCGCAGGAGTTAGAAGTCAGTCTGCACATGGCGTTCATGGAAGCACGGCAGAAGCGCCACGAATTCATCACCGTGGAGCACTTGCTGCTCGCCATGCTGGATAATCCATCCGCCACGGAAGTCCTGCGCGCATGCGCCGCCAACGTCGAGGAACTGAGGAAGCTCCTGAACGACTTCATCAACGAACACACGCCGGTGGTGAGCGGCGAAGAAGTCGACACCCAGCCTACGCTCGGCTTTCAGCGGGTGATCCAGCGCGCGATCCTGCATGTGCAATCTTCGGGCAAGAAAGAGGTGACCGGCGCCAATGTGCTGGTCGCGATATTTGGCGAGAAAGACTCGCACGCGGTTTACTTCCTTCACCAAAAGGGCGTAACGCGCCTGGACGTGGTGAACTTCATCTCCCACGGCATCACCAAGGTGCCGCAAGCGGCGCCCGCCAAGCAACAGCCGGAGGCGGACGCGGATTCCGAGCAGGAGCAGTCGTCGGGGGGCGCGCTCGAGAGCTACACCTTGAACCTGAACGCGCTCGCCATCTCCGGCAAGATCGATCCGTTGATCGGGCGCGAGCGCGAACTCGAGCGCGTGATCCAAACGCTATGCCGCCGGCGCAAGAACAATCCGCTCCTGGTGGGCGAGGCCGGGGTGGGAAAGACAGCGATTGCCGAGGGATTGGCGCGCCGCATCATCGAGGGCAGCGTGCCCGAGATCCTGTCGCGCTGCCAGGTTTACGCGCTCGACATGGGGGCGCTGCTTGCCGGCACCAAGTACCGCGGCGACTTCGAGCAACGGCTGAAAGCGGTGCTCAAACAACTCACCGACAACCCCAACGCAATCCTGTTCATCGATGAAATTCACACGCTGATCGGAGCCGGTGCGGCCTCCGGCGGGACGCTGGACGCCTCGAACCTGCTCAAGCCGGCGCTGGCGTCCGGGAGCCTGAAGTGCATCGGCGCCACCACCTATACCGAATTCCGCGGAATTTTCGAAAAGGACCACGCGCTGTCGCGACGCTTCCAGAAAATCGACGTGACGGAACCTTCGGTTGCGGAAACCGTCGAGATCCTGCGCGGCCTGAAGACTCGTTTCGAGGCGCATCACGGGGTGAAGTACACCGCCTCCGCGCTCACCTCGGCGGCCGAGCTGTCCGCGCGCTTCATCAATGACCGTCATTTGCCCGACAAGGCCATCGACGTGATCGACGAGGCCGGCGCGGCGCAGCGCATCCTGCCGAAGTCCAAGCAGAAGCGCGTCATCAGCAAACACGAGATCGAAGAGATCATCGCCAAGATCGCGCGCGTTCCGGCGCAGAGCGTGTCATCCACCGATCGCAGCAAGTTGCAGAACCTCGACCGCGACCTGAAGGCGGTAGTGTTCGGCCAGGAAAAGGCCATCGACGCACTGGCGGCCTCGATCAAGATGTCGAGGAGCGGCCTGGGTAATCCGCAAAAGCCGATCGGCTGCTTCCTTTTCAGCGGCCCCACCGGGGTGGGCAAGACCGAGGTGGCGCGCCAACTCGCCTATACCATGGGTGTGGAACTGATCCGCTTCGACATGTCCGAGTACATGGAACGGCATGCGGTGTCGCGCCTTATCGGCGCGCCGCCCGGTTACGTAGGTTTTGACCAGGGCGGGTTACTTACCGAGGCGATTACCAAACATCCGTATTCGGTGCTCCTGCTCGACGAGATCGAAAAAGCGCATCCGGACATTTTCAACATTCTGCTGCAGGTGATGGACCACGGCACGCTTACTGACAACAATGGGCGCAAGGCGGACTTTCGCAATACCGTGATCGTCATGACCACCAACGCAGGCGCCTCGGAGCTGTCGAAGACATCGATGGGATTCACCCAGCAGATCGTTGCCGGAGACGAGATGGCGGAGATCAAGCGCATGTTCACGCCGGAATTCCGCAACCGCCTGGATGCCGCCATTTCCTTTTCGGCGCTGTCCCACGACGTCATTATCAAGGTGGTGGACAAGTTTCTCATGCAACTCGAAGAGCAATTGCACGAGAAGAAAGTGGAAGTGGCCTTCACCGATGCGCTCAGGGCCTATCTCGCCAAGAACGGCTTTGATCCGCTGATGGGCGCGCGGCCGATGTCGCGGCTGATTCAGGACACGATACGCACTGCGCTGGCCGACGAGCTTCTGTTCGGACGCCTCGCGAGCGGCGGCAAGGTCACCGTCGACGTGGATGCCGACGGCAGGACCAGGCTGCTTTTCGACGAAGCCAAGGAAGAAAGCCTCGCCTGAACGAACGCAATGGCGCAACCGGAGCCGGACCGGCGAGGTCCGGCTTTTTTTTGGGCACACCGGGCCCACTCGGGTGTACCGGCAGGTTGCATCGCCTTTCGGCCGGGAGTAACGTGTATGCAAGTGGACGGCACACGGATTTATTGTAGTCACGCGTTATGAACAGGAGAACAACGATGATCAGGGCAGGCGTCATGTTCGCCGCGCTGCTGCTCGCCGGAGCAAGCGTTCCCGCGCTTGCGGCAGACAACGTCAACGGGCGCAATTGGGCGGCAACCTGCACCGGCTGTCACGGCACCAACGGCCATAGTGAGGGCGGCATGCCATTGCTGGCCGGTTTGGACAAGGCGTATATCGTCAATGCGATGAAAGAATTCAAGGCCGGATCAAGGCCGGCAACCGTCATGCATCAGCACTCCAAGGGCTACTCCGACGAACAGATCGAGCGGATTGCGGAGTTCTTTGCTGCGCAACCACTGAAGTGAAGGCCGGCGACCGGGGAGAGAGAAAATGGCTTTGACACGTCGCGATTTCGTCAAATGGTTGTCGGCCTCGGTTGCGTTGTCCGGAAACATCGGTTGCGCGACCGCCACGACATCCAGGACCGTCGGCAGGGTGGTGGTAATTGGAGGCGGCTACGCCGGCGCGACCGCTGCAAAATATGTCCGCATGTGGGGACCGGACATCGAAGTCACATTGGTCGAGCGGGACGCGGAGTTCGTTTCCTGTCCGCTTTCAAACCGCGTGCTTGCCGGCGTCATCCAGTTGAAGGTCCTCACGCGCGACTACGGCAAGCTTCAGGCCAAATATGGAGTGAAGCTGATCCGCGACGAGGCAACGGCGATCGATCCAGTCGCGCAGGAAGTGCGATTGGGGAAAGGCGGCGCGCTCAAGTACGATCGCCTGATCGTGGCGCCGGGAGTGGAAATTCTCTACAACGAGGTGCCCGGCTTGGATTCGCCGCAGGCTCAGGCGCGAGTGCTGCACGCCTGGAAGGCCGGGCCGCAGACTGTTGCGCTGCGCAAGCAACTGGAGGCCATGGCGGACGGCGGCGTGTACGCGATGACGATTCCCAAAGCCCCGTACCGCTGCCCGCCCGGACCGTACGAACGCGCCTGCCAGGTGGCGTGGTACTTGAAGACCAGCAAGCCGAAATCCAAGGTCCTCATCCTCGACGCCAATGAAGACGTGGTGTCGAAGAAGGGGCTGTTCATGAAGGCGTGGGGCGAGCGCTACGCCGGGATCATCGAGTACCGACCGAACAGCGAACTCTCGGGAGTGGATGCGGCCACCCTGACGGCTAAGCTCACATTTGAAGATGTCAAGGCCGATGTGTTGAACGTGGTCCCGCCCCAGCGCGCCGGTAAGATTGCCGCCGACGCCGGGTTGATCAGCGCCAACAACAGGTGGTGCGGTGTGGATTTTCTGACATATGAAT
>JAXIOX010000261.1:0-7395 GCA_045403275.1 Burkholderiales bacterium
CAGGTAGTTGCGAGTCTCGCGCGGCATGTGCAGGCTGTGATAGTCGGTGGACTTGTGTTTGGCGCGGTTCTGGGCAATCGCCCGCGCGACGCCATTCTCGCCCCAGTTATAAGCGGCCAGCGCCAGGGGCCAGTCGTCGAACTGCGCGTGCAACTGCTGCAGGTAGTCGAGCGCGGCGCGGGTGGCGGTGATCACGTCGCGCCTGGCGTCGTACCACCAGTCTTGTTGTAAACCGTAACGCCTGCCGGTCGAGGGGATGAACTGCCAGATGCCGGCTGCGTGCGCGCGCGAATAAGCACCGGGATTGTAGCCGCTCTCGATCATCGGCAGCAGCGCGACCTCCATGGGCATGCCGCGTTTCTCGACCTCCTCGATGATGTAGTAAAGGTAGAGACGGCTGCGCTCGATCATGCGCAGGGTGTAGTCCGGGTGGTTCAGGTACCAGGCTTCGTGCCTTGCAACCAGCGCGCTTTCGATTTCGGGCAAGGCAAAGCCGGAGCGTATGCGCTCCCAAAGGCTTGCCGCAGCCTGCGGAGCCGGCGCGGTATCGGTCTGCATTTCGACCGGCACATCCGATTGTAGGCCTTCAGCTTGCGGCGTTGCCGGGACTTCCTCGGGGGTTGCCGGAAAGAAGTCTTCCGGCGGTTGTTCCGAAACGGATGGGTTTCGCGCTGGGGCGTCGATGGCGAAGACGTGGAAGACGGGGATTGCGACCAGAACAGCGAATAGGCCGGCCAAGAGCGCGCGTGAAATCGTCATCCCCATCCGTTCTTAGTGGATTCAGCGCCGTATGCTAACGAACGCGCCCCGGCAAAGCAAGGCGAAACTTCAGTCGTGCAACACTTGGAAACATCTTTCTGAGTGAGAACCAGCCGGCCAAAGGCCGGCGATAAGAGCGTTGACGCAGAGGTCGCAGAGAAGAGCGAGAAAGGACGCAAAGAAAGACAAATGGAAGAAATTCACAACTAGATTATTGTAGCGGTCGGTCGCGCTTGGCTAAGTCCCGAGCCCCGTGTCCCGAGTCCTCGCCTTTACCCTTCATCCTTCATCCTTCCGCCTTCATCCTTGTCTCAGAACCCATCTTTCCATTTTCTCAGCGCTGCGAATACCTCGACAGGGTCTGTGAGCGTGCGTCCGGCAAAACGGCTGGCCGAAGTGACCAGGGCCGCTTCGCGGACGCGAAGGAAAGGATTGGTGGCGCGCTCCACGCCAATAGTCGAGGGCAGGGTGGGCTGGCCGCGATCGAGCGCCGCTCGTGCGACGATGCGGCGTTCCGCGAGCGCAGGATTTCCCGGCTCTGCGGCATCGGCAAAGCGCAGATTGGCAAGCGTGTACTCGTGTCCGCAATAGACCAGTGTCTCGGGGGGCAGGTCGACGAGTTTGGCCAGCGACGCGTGCATTTGCGCCGGAGTACCCTCGAACAGGCGTCCGCAGCCGCATGAGAACAGGGTGTCGCCGCAGAACAACACCCCGTCGCCGTAAAAGGCGATGTGACCCGCCGTATGGGCTGGAATGTCGATCACCCGCGCCCGCATGCCGATGGCCGGCACTTCGATTTCGTCGCCTTCCGCGAGCTTTTGCGTGACGCCGGGAATGCTCTCGCGCGCCGGCCCGAATACCGGTACGTTATACTTCGACAGCAGATCGGCGTTGCCTCCGACATGGTCGGCGTGGTGATGGGTATTGAGTATCGCAGTAAGTTGCAGACCCTCGGTACGCAGGTAATCGAACACCGGCCCGGCATCGCCGGGATCCACGACTGCGGCATTGGCTCCACGTCGCAGGCACCAAATATAGTTGTCCTTGAACGCGCGGATTGGAGCGATGGTGGTCATTTCCATGGCTGTATCTTTCTTGGCCTGATACTGAATGTCAATCCTGCCTGCATCCTCCAGTCTATCCGCATGGCTGTCCACGTGGCTGGGTGCGCACCTGCTCGAAGCCGAGCTGCGCTATTTCGACCAGGAGCTGCCGGACTTGTTCGGATTCAACGCGTTCCAGCTCGGGCTGCCGGAAATTGATTTCCTGCGCGCCAACCGCATGCCGTATCGGTGGGTGACCGGAATGGACGGACCGGTGCGGCTGCAGTCGGATTTGTGCGCGCTGCCGATCCAGTCGGCGGTCGCCGATCTCGTGGTGCTGCCGCACGCTCTCGAATTCAGCAGCAATCCTCACCAGGTGCTGCGCGAGGTCGCGCGCATCCTGATGCCCGAAGGGCACGTGGTCCTGTCCGGATTCAATCCCTGGAGCCTGTGGGGCGTGCGGCGCCTGGCGAACCGCAGGGAAGGCATTTTTCCGTGGTGCGGCCAGTTCATTAATCTGCCGCGCATCAAGGACTGGATGGCGCTGCTGGGCTTCGAACTCGCGAGCGGGCGCATGTGCTGCTACGCGCCGCCTCTCGCGATCGAGAAATGGTATCGCCGGTTCGACTTCATGGAAGCGGCGGGCGACCGCTGGTGGCCGTTCGCCGGCGGAATCTACTTCCTGCACGGCATCAAGCGCGTGCCGGGCATGCGCATCATCACGCCGAAATGGAAGTCCGCGGAGGTGAAGAAAAAAGCGTTGGCTGCCGTGCCGCACAAGACCAACGGCCATGACGATGCGTTGGCAGCGCGCACCAATCACATGGCCGGCGACCCGCAATGAGCGACTTGGTCGACGTTTACACCGACGGCGCGTGCAAGGGAAACCCCGGCGCAGGCGGGTGGGGTGTCTGGCTGAAGTGGGGCGACCACGAGAAGGAATTGTTCGGCGGTGAGTCCGAGACCACCAACAACCGCATGGAGCTGACCGCGGTGATCGAGGCCTTGGCATCACTGAAGCGGCGCTGCAGGGTTCGCCTCCACACCGATTCCCAATACGTGCACAACGGCATCTCCACCTGGATCCACGACTGGAAGAAGCGCGGCTGGCGCACCGCGGACAAGAAACCGGTCAAGAACGTCGATCTCTGGAAGAAACTGGACGAACTGGTCCGCAAGCACGACATCGAGTGGATATGGGTGCGCGGTCATGACGGCAATCCCGGTAACGAACGCGCGGACGATCTTGCCAATAAGGGTGTCGCGAGCGCGACACCAGTGCCGAGGGCCGAGGGCAAAGGACTGAGGACTGAGGACTAAGGTACGAGGCATAAGAAAAAAATCGCAACAAACCTACTTAAACGTCTCATGCATTTTCTTGGTCCCCGTCCCTCTGTCCTCAGTCCTCGGCCCTCGAACCTGATTTCCCATGCGACAACTCATCCTCGACACTGAGACTACGGGCCTGGATCCTGCGCTCGGGCATCGAATCATCGAAATCGCAGCGGTGGAGATCGTCAACCGCCGTTTCACCGACCGGCATTACCACCAGTACGTGAATCCCGAGCGAGAGATCGAAGCCGGGGCGATCGAGGTGCACGGGATCACCGGCGAATTCCTTCAGGACAAGCCGAAGATGCGTGAGGTGGCAAAGGAATTTCTTGATTTTGTTTCCGGCGCCGAGCTGATCATCCACAACGCAGCGTTCGACGTGGGCTTCCTTGATCACGAACTGGCGCTGCTTGATCTTCAGCCGATCAGTCACTTTTGCCCGCTGGTCACCGACACGCTGAAGTTGGCCAAAGGCCTGCACCCCGGCAAGCGCAACTCGCTGGACGCGCTGTGCGAGCGTTACCAGATCGACAACGCCGCGCGATCACTGCACGGCGCGCTGCTGGACGCGCGCCTGTTGGCCGAGGTCTATCTGGCGATGACCCGCGGCCAGGAAAGCCTGCTGATCGACATTGGCGAATCGTCCTCGCCCCTGCACGATGGCGCGCTTTCCGACGAGAAACTGGAGTTGATCGTGCTGCGTCCCACGCCGGACGAGCTTGCCGCCCACGCAAGGCAACTCGAGGACATCGACAGGGCGTCCAAAGGGGCTTGCCTGTGGAAGAAGTCGGACCAGACTGCGTGACTGATCAGACGCTTGTGCGGTGTCGGTTCACTCAATAGCTGATCACGCACTCGCTGATTCCCTCGATCGCCGCTCTTTTCACTCCGCCCGTAATGCCTCGAGTGGATCGAGCATTGCGGCCTTGTTCGCCGGGGCGACGCCGGCCGCGAGCCCAATTGCGATTGCGATGATCTCCGCAGCGAGCGCGTAGGTCCAGGGCGTATGCACCGGAAGTGCGCTGAACAGCGCGTGCAAGAGTTGCGCAATTCCGGTGCCGAGCGCCAGACCCAGCGCCCCGCCCAGCCCCGACAGCAGCATCGCCTCGCCGAGAAAGAGCCCGCGGATCTGCTGGCGGCGGGCGCCCAGTGCGCGCAGCAGCCCGATTTCCGAAGTACGTTCCGACACGGCGATCGTCATGATCGTCAGGATCCCCACGCCCCCCACCAGAAGCGAGACACCGCCCAGCGCCCCAACCGCGAATGTAAGCACGTCCAGTACCGATGACAGTACGTCGAGCATCTGCTGCTGTGGCGTGATGGTGAAGTCCTCGCGGCCATGGCGTGCCAGCAGCACTTTTCGGATTCCGCTTACCACCTTGTCCACGCTGGCATCCGGCGCATGCACAACGTGGATTTCCATCAGGCCTTCGCGGTTGAACAATTCCAGCGCTCTCGCTGCGGGAATATAGACCGAGTCGTCGAGGTCTACGCCCAGAATCTGGCCCTTGGATTCCATCACTCCGATTACGCGAAAGCGGCTACCCCCTATGTCTATGCGGGCGCCGAGCGGGTTTGCTTCACCGAACAGCTCATGCCTGACCTTGGAACCCAGCGTCACGAGCGCCCGCGCGCTGGTTGGATCATCCGGTGGAAGAAAACGGCCCGCTGCCACGTTGATATGCAGGGCCTTGTCGAAGTCCGGACCCACGCCGTACACCGTGACCCTGCGGCTGCGCCCGTTGGCAGTGACCTCGGAATTTCCCTGCAGGGCCGGGTCGGCGTAGAGGACCTGCGGAATCCGTTTCAGGGCTTCGGCGTCTTCGATCGTGAGCGGACGGTCGCTGCCGAAAATGCCGACGGACATGCCGCGCGTGGCAGTCTTGCCGGGGGCAACGCCGATGACGTTGGTCCCGAACTGGGTGAATTCGGAGAGGACGAACTGGTGAATGCCTTCGCCGATCGAAGTCAGCAGAATGACCGCCGCGATTCCGACCGCGATGCCAAGCGTGGTGAGACCGCTTCGCAGGCGATGGGCGCGCAGCGATCCGGTGGTGAGCAGAATGAAGTCCCTGAGCTGCACCTTATCTCCGTGCCAGCGACGCGACCGGGTCGAGCCGTGCCGCACGTCGCGCGGGCATGACGCTGAAGCCGATCCCGGTAGCCAGTGCGGTGCCGAGCGCCGCCGCAACCGCCCACAAGGGGGCGCCGGCCGGCAATGCCGGGTAAATCTGGCTGATCAGCAGGCTCCCGGTTTCGCCGAGCAGAAGACCGGCGATTGCCCCAATCAGCGACAACATTGCCGCTTCGGCGAAAAAGAGATTCCGGATCTGAGCAGGGGCGGCACCGAGCGCCTTGAGCAGTCCGATTTCGCGCGTGCGCTGGGACACCGAGATCAGCATCACGTTCATGATGAGGATACCGGCGACCGCCAGGCTGATCGCGGCGATGCCCGCGACCGCAATGGTCAGCGTCCGCAGTATCCGGTCGAATGTGGCGAGCACCGCGTCCTGCGTCACGACGGTAACGTCTTCCTCGCCCTCGTGCCGCGACTTGATGATTTCGATGACGTCGGCCTTCGCCTTTTCCACCATCTCGCGGCCTTTTGCCTCCACCAGGATCCGCAACAGGGAAAACGAATTGAACAGTTGCTGCGCGCTGGCCACGGGGATGACGACAAATTCGTCGGTATTGAACCCCAGCGACTGGCCTTGCGGTGCCAGAACGCCGATGACCCGGAAGCGCCGGTCGCCGATGCGCACCGACTCGCCGAGAGCGGGCGACGCGCCGAAGAGCTCCGCGCGCACTTTCCAGCCAAGTACGCAAACCGGCACTGCGTTGCGCGCGTCTCCCGGGGGCAGGAAACTGCCCTGCGCAAGAGTCATCCTGCGCACCTCCAGCAGCGAAGCAGTCGAGCCGAGCACCGGCACCTCGCGGCTGCGGCGCCCGACGGACAAAAGTGCCGTGCCGACGCTGAGCGGGGCCACGCGCGTGACGTAACGGCTGCGGGAGACGGCCAGCGCGTCCTCGATGGTCAGGTCGCGGGGCGAGCGTCCCACCAAGGTGTTGGCAAAGCCACCGCCGGTTTCGGTCTTTCCCGGGAACACGATCACCAGATGCGTGCCGAGCGAGGAGAACTGGCCGACGACGTACTGGCGCGCGCCTTCGCCGAGCGAGGTCAGCATGACCACCGCTGCGACGCCGATCGCCATGGCCAGGACCATCAGCAGCGTGCGGGTGCGGGTGCCCTTGAGGCTTGCCCAGGCGAATCCGGCAATGTCCGCGAATCTCATGCGGTCTGCCTGTCGCTTTCGATGGCCCCGTCGACCATGCGTAGCCTGCGATGCGCGCGGTTGCCAAGTGCCGGATCATGCGTCACGACGAGCAGCGTGACTCCCTGTTCGTGCAGGCGCTCGAGGAGCTCGACCACCTCCGTGCCCGAGGCGCGGTCGAGGTTGCCGGTCGGTTCGTCGGCGAGCACTACCGCCGGATGCATTGCCGTTGCACGGGCGATAGCCACCCGCTGGCGCTGTCCACCGGAAAGCTGATCAGGACGGTGGTGGGCCCGGTTGGCGAGGCCGTAGTTCTCAAGCAGGGTCCCGGCGCGGCTGCGGCGTTCGGTGGCTGCAATTCCCGCCAGAACCATCGGCAGTTCGACGTTTTCCAGTGCGGTGAGCCGCGGTACCAGATGGAAGAACTGAAATATGAAGCCGACCTTCTCGCGCCGCACCTGCGCCTGCTCCTCGTCGGAAAGCGCGGTCACCTCCCGGCCATCGAGACGGTAGAGGCCCGAGGTGGCGCGGTCCAGCAGGCCGATGATGTTAAGGAGCGTGGATTTGCCCGAGCCGGACGGGCCCATGATGCTCAGGTACTCGCCGGCGGCGATTTCGAGGTTGATGTTGCGCAGCGCGCGCACCTGCTGATCGCCGACCTGAAACACGCGCTCGAGCCCGGCGAGCGAAATCATTTGCCTTTGCCTGGTTCCGCCTGTTCGGGCTTGACCCTGACCCCGGTTTTCACGCCGGCGCGTTCGAGAGAGACCACGAATTTTTCGTTCGCGGAGAGTCCGGAAACAACTTCCGTGAACTGCCAGTTGGAAAGCCCCGGCGTGATGGTACGCTCCTCGGTCTTCCCGTCGCGGTACACCAGCAGACGATTTCCCTCCTGCAGGGCCTGGCTCGGAATGCGCAGCACGTCCGGCTTGGCGGCAAGCACGATTTCCACGTCAGCGCTGTACCCCACCAGCAGCGTTTTGAATTGG